>SXOM01000311.1 GCA_005776735.1 Pseudomonadota bacterium | reverse complement strand
GCCGCGGCGCGCGGCACGGGCCGCCCCGGGCAGCGGACCGCGCGACGGCCTCGATCGAGGCCCCGCAGGGTCGCGGCGCGGGCCCCCGCTCGGCCTCGCCTCCCCTCGACGTCGCCAGGCTCACCGACCTGGGCCGGTGCAGCAAGACCCTCGGGTCGCCGCGTCTTGCCCGGCCCCCCGAGGTTCACTGCCCGTGCCCGTACTGGATGCCGATGTAGTTTCCCTGGTACAGCCCCCCACACACCGTGGTCGTGGCGCACATTGCGTACATCGGCACGAGCACGTCGGCGAAGCCATCGTCGTTCACGTCGCCGCCGCCGGGTGCGGAGAGGGTGCCGGTCACGTTGGAGCCGCCGTCGGCGTACCCCTCCACCGACCACCCGGTCATGCTCGCGGTGCCGAGCGCCGACGGTCCGTAGGTCAGCCAGATCTTGCCCTGGCTCGAGAGCAGGCCGTAGTAGTACCCGTGCAGCAGGTCGTCGGTGCCGTCGGCGTCGACGTCGCCGGCGAACCCGTTGTCGTACACGCTCAGGCCGAGGTCCAGGCTGGCGAGATCAGCGGTGCCCTTGGCGTAGAACGGTCCCATCTCCACGTAGGCCGCGCTCGCTGCGCTGTGACCACCACCGAGGATGTCCTGGGCCCCGTCACCGTCGAGGTCGCCGACGCCGAGGTCCGTGCCGTACCCCGGGTTGGCCGTGGAGCTCAGCAGGACCGCGCCGGCGTCGGCGGCGGTCAGGCTGGTCGAGGTGATCGCGGAGCCGTAGAAGACGTGCACCGCGCCGGCGTTGGTGCCGCCTGCATCGGCGTACGGCGCCGACACGGCGAAGTCGTCGAGGCCGTCGCCGTCGTCGTCCCCCAGGCCGACCACCTCGGCGCCGAAGTTGTCGTTCGCCTCGGTGCCGTCGATCGTCCAGTCCGCGTCGGCCTCGCGGAAGCTGCCCCCCGCCGCCACGTCGAAGGCCGCGACCATGCCCGAGACCGTTCCGCCGGAGCTCTGCCCGATCACCAGCTCGTCGAGCCCGTCGCCGTCGACGTCGCCCACCCCCGCGAGGCCCCCCGACCCGGCGAGCCCGGCGTAGGCCTCGCCGTCGATCCGCGCGTCGGCCAGCGACAGGTCCAGGGTGCTCGCGCTCGTCGGGACGTCGGCGAACAGGTACACCGTGCCCGCCGAAGCCCGCCCGGACACGGTGGTCACCGGCGCACCCACCGCGAGGTACGGGCGTCCGGATCCGCCGAGGTCGCCCACGGCGGCCACCCGCGTACCCGCCTTGTCCCCGGCGTCTTCGCCGACCAGGGTGACGTCGGCGCCCGTGCCGCGGTCGGTGATCGGCCCGATGTAGACCAGGCCGGCGCCCGCCGCGCTCCCTCCCGATGCGTCGTTGAGGTTCCCGGCGACCATGTCGTCGATCCCGTCGTCGTCCATGTCGATGACCTGGGGGCGGCTGTTGGTCAACGCCAGGCCGGCCCCGTACCCGGAGGTGACCACGAAGGCGTCCCACGAGCTCATCGTCCCGTCCAACCAGCAACTGTCGGCATCCCCGCTGCAGTTGTCGTCGGCGCCGTTGTCGCACACCTCGCTGGCGCCCGGGTTGACGCTGCCGAGCGAGTCGTCGCAGTCGGTGTCGGTGTTGGTGGTCCCCGCGGGCTGCGAACAGTCGCGGACCACGCTCGCGGCGTCGCCGTACCCGTCGCCGTCGACGTCGGCGAACCAGCGCGTCGCGTTGATCGCGTCGGTCTCGTCGCCCGAACAGTTGGTGTCCACCCCGTCGCACGTCTCCGTGGCTCCCGGGCGGATGGCGCTGTCGGTGTCGTCGCAGTCGCCGCCGTCGGCGACCACCCCGCCGGGGTCGGCGCAGGCGGCGCCGTAGGCCACGTCTCCGTAGGAGTCACCGTCGGCGTCGTAGTACCAGTCGGGTGCGTCCACGGCGTCGGGTTCGTCGGTGGTGCCGTCGCAGTCGTCGTCGACCCCGTCGCAATACTCGTCCGCTCCGGGGTAGGTCGCCGCGTCCGCGTCATCACAGTCCGTGTCGTCGGCCACGGCGCCCGCTGGCGCGCTGCAGGCGCGCTCGGTGCGGGCGGCGTCCCCATAGGTGTCCCCGTCGCCGTCGGTGTACCAGGTCGGGGCGTCGGTGGCCGAGGCCTCGTCCACCTCGCCGTCACAGTCGTCGTCGAGCGTGTTGCAGCGCTCGGTGCCGTCGGGCGAAACGTCGGCCAACGCGTCGTCACAGTCCGCAGCGTCGGCCACGAAGCCCGCCGGTGCGGCGCAGGCGGCATAGGCCGCTTCGGGGTCGCCGAAGCTGTCGCCGTCGGCGTCCGCGTACCAGGTCAGCGCGTCGGCGGCGTCGTCCTCGTCCACCTCGGCGTCGCAGTCGTCGTCCGCGCCGTTGCAGAGCTCGGTCGCCGCCGGGTTCACCGTCGCCGCGGTGTCGTCGCAGTCGGTGGCGTCGTCCACGAACCCGTCCACCGGGTCGCACGAAGCCCACGTCGACGCGGCGTCGCCGAAGCCGTCGGCGTCGGCGTCGGCGTACCGGGTCATCGCGTCGGACGATTCGTCGTCGCGCGTGGCCCCATCGCAGTCCTGGTCGATCGTGTCGCACCACTCCGGTGCGCCCGGGTGGACGTCGCCCGCGGCGTCGTCACAGTCGTCGTCGGTGGCGACGGTGCCCGCAGGTTGGGCGCAGCTCGCGATCGCGGCGCCCGCTCCGAACCCGTCGTCGTCGGCGTCGGTGTACCAGGACGGCGCGTCCACGGCGTCTTCGTCCACCGCGGCGTCGCAGTCGTTGTCCGCTTCGTCGCAGAGCTCCGGCCCCCCCGGGTGGACATCGGCGCGATCATCGTCGCAGTCGGCGCTGTTGGCGACGTGGTCTGCCGGTTGGGTGCAGGCCACGCTGGGGAAGCCGAGGTCGCCGTACGCGTCCCCGTCTGCGTCGAGGTACCAGGGGGTGCCGCCGGTCGCGCCCAGCTCGTCGGTCTCGCCGTCGCAGTCGTCGTCGACGCCGTTGCACGCCTCCACGGCTCCGGGGTTCACGGCGGCGCCGTGGTCGTCGCAGTCGACGTCCGCGGTGAAGCCGTCGGCGTCCGCGTCGACCTGGCTTGCGTCGACCACGCCGGTGTCACGCTCCGCCTGTTGGCACCCGGCGAGGTGGAGAGCCAAGAACAGCAGCATGTTCGCCTCCGAGCGGCGTGCCGCAGTCTACCGCTCAACGGCGGCGCGTGGCAAGCACCGCCCGCTCACCGCCGGACCAACGCCAACACCCGCACCAGCTCGGCCATCATGCGCTCGTGGCTGAAGCCGCCGAGCGCACGCGCCCGGCCCGCGTCGCCGAGGCGGGCGCGCAAGGCCGGGTCGCCGAGCTCTCCAAGCGCGGCCTCCATCGCGGCCACCTCGCCGATGGGCACGATTCGGCCGACCTCGGCGTCGACGAGGTGGACGCTCCCTTCGGTGGCCGTGGCCACCACCGGCAACCCCGACGCCAGCGCTTCGATGATGGTCAGCGACATGCCCTCCCAGTCCGAGCACGACAGGTACACGTCGGCGCTGCCGAGCAGGTCGGGCACGTCGGAGCGCAGGCCGAGGAGCCGCACCCGGTCGCCCACGCCCCGCTCCTGCACGAGCGCGGCCAGCTCCGCATCGCGCTCCCCTTCGCCAACGATCACGAAGCGGAGGTGGGGCATGCGCACCGCCAACTCGATCGCGTGGTGCTGGGCCTTCTGGGCGCTGGTGCGCCCCACCGTCAGCACCACCGTGTCGTCGGGGCCTGCGCCCATCGCGGCGCGGGCGGCCTCGCGCGCGGCGCCGACCCGGCGGCCGAGCGGGCGACAGTCCACCCCGTTGAGCACCACCTCGACCTGCTCCGGCGGCATGCCGCCCGCGACGAGCTTGGCCTTGACCTCGGGCGACACCGCCACCACGCGGTCCGCCACGCGCATGAGCTTGCCCACGAGCGGGTAGCTCGTGTCGGGCCACCCGTGGGCCACGTCGACGATGGGCACGTGCGCCCGGGGGTCGGCCGCGCGCGCGACCCAGGTGACCGCGAGGCTGTTGGTCACGATGACCGCGGGCTGCAGGGCCGCCAGCACGGCGCGCACCCGCGCGGCCGCCCGCGGGAGGTCGGCACGGATGCGCGTGAGGTCGGTGGCGTGGAACTCCACGTCGGGGTGGAGCTGCGCCACCAGCTCGCCGGGCGTCGCGCAGATCGCCACGCGCACCCCGTGGGCGACCAGCCAGTTCGCGACGGTGACGACGTAGCGCTCCGCCCCCCCGGTCCCGAGGGTGTTGATGAGCAGGAGCACCGGCGACGGCGGCGACGGCGCGGGCACCGGCGACACCCACCCGTCGAGGCGCGCCATGAGGTCGGCGCACAGGGCGCGGATCTCGGCGCTCGCTTCGGCGGGCGCCCGTCGCCCCACCGAGGTCGCACGCACCTTGTCGAGGAACGACGCGTCGAACGGCGCACCCACATGGTCGAAGATGGCGCGGAAGCCGGCCTCGGGCTCCTGGACGAGGTGCTCGTACTTCACGAGCTTCATCCTCGGGTGTACGTCGAGCCCGAGCTCCACGAAGAAGTGGTTGCGCACATACCAGAACAACATCGCGCCCTCGGGCACGGTGAGGTCGGGACGCCACACCCGCCGGAGCTCGGCCCGCACGGTGTCGGACAGGCGCGCGGTGCGCCAGCCCCACGTCGTCAGGTCGCCGTTGTGGATGGCATGGATGAGCTCGAGCTGGTGCAGGCCCCACTTGTCCGTCGCCGAGTTCGCGACGTCGTCGAAGTGGCGGTACACCCACACCCCGTGCGCGTCGGGGAACCGCGCGAGCAGGTGGTCGGCCTCGTGGCTGTCGCAGATGGGCTTGAACACCTGGCTCGGGGCCGGGTTGAGCGCGACCAGCGCGCGGAGCACGGCGTCGCCGCGCAACTGGAAGTCCGAGAACGCGGTGGCGTGGTTCTCGTGGAAGATGCGCGTGGCGGGGCTTCGGTCGAGCACCCGCATCACCATCTTGGTGCCCGAGCGTTGGCACCCAAAGACGAACGCCACTTGTTTCCGGTGGTCCCAGCCGTAGCGCGCCTGACCGAGCGTCTTTGCCTGGCGACGAACGAAGTTGGGGGCGGCCCGCCGCAGCTCGGCCACCCGCTCGCGGGTGAACATCCCGTGCCGCCTAACGGGCCGCGCGCTGGCCCGCGTTACTTCACGGGCTTGCCGACACCCGCAGTGGTCCCCCGCCCCCGCGTCCTCGTGGTCATCACCCGCGGCGAGCCCGGCGGCGCCCAGCGACACGTCCTCGAGCTGGTGCGTGGCCTGGGTGCCGAGGTCGAGTTCCACGTGATCGTCGGCGACGACGACTGGCTCTCGGGCGAGGTGCGCCCGTTCGCGCAGGTCACGGTGCTGCCGACGTTGCAGCGTAGCGTCGACCCGCGGGCCGACCTCCGCACGCTCCGCGCGCTGCGGGCCGCCATTCGCGACTTCGCGCCCGACCTCGTCCACACCCACAGCAGCAAGGCCGGCGTCCTCGGCCGCGTCGCGGCCCGTTCGCTCGGCGTCCCGACGCTGCACACCGCGCACGCGTGGAGCTTCTCCGACGGCCAGCCGCCCACGCGCGTCGCCCTCGCGGTGCCGGTGGAGGCCGCGCTCGGCCGCATCACCGACCGCTTCATCGCGGTGTCGGCGGCCGACGAGGAGGTCGCGCTGCGGTGGCACGTCGCCCGGCCCGGTCAGGTCGCGGTCATCCACAACGGTCTCTCCGACGTGCCCGAGCGCGGGGTGCCCGACGCCGCCCATCCCGTCGTGGTGATGGCGGCCAGGATGGCCGCCCCCAAGGACCACCTCGGGCTGTTGGAGGCCGTCGCGCGCGTCCCGAACCTGCGCCTCCGCTTCGCCGGCGACGGGCCCGACCGCCCGACGATCGAAGCCGCGGTCGATCGCCTCCAACTCCGCGACCGCGTCGAGCTCCTCGGGGTGCGCGACGACGTCCCCGCCGTGCTCGCCGGCGCCCAGATCGCGGCGTTGATCTCTCGACAGGAGGGTTTCCCGCTCGCGGTGCTCGAGGGCATGCGCGCCGGGCTCCCCGTGGTGGCCTCCGACGTGGGCGGGATCCGCGAGGCGATCCAGGACGGGCGCGAGGGCTTCCTGGTGCCGCGCGGCGACGTGGTGCGCCTGTGTGGCCGATTGTCGCAGCTCGCGGACGACCCCGCCCTACGCCGCAGGATGGGCCTTTCTGCCCGTAGTACCTGGGAAGCTCGCTTCGAGGTCAGCGCCGGGTTGGTGGCGACCCGCGCTGAATACGCAAAACTCATCAATAATGGGCACCCCGCGACCGACTACCGGGAAACCCGTACCGCTGAACCATGAAGATCTTCGGGATTCCGTACAAGCCGCGCCACGTGATGTTCCTGGTGGGGGACGTCCTCGCGGCGCTCCTCGCGGTCCTATTGGCGTTCGTGGTGCGGTTCGGCCCGAACGCCGAGGCGCACCCGGCGGCGGTCTTCGGCGACAACCCGGCGACCATCCTCTTCTTCGTCTCGTCCAACCTGCTCCTGCTGTTCATCGCCGACGCCTACAACACCGCGCTCGACTTCCGGCGTGCCCCCGAGCAGTTGCGGTTGTGGTTGGTGGTCAACGCGTCGCTCTTCGTGCAGATGTCCGCGTACTTCCTCCTTCCCACCGACACCTGGGGGCGGGGCATCGCCGGGTTGAGCTGCTTGTTCTTCGGCGCGCTCCTGAGCGCGTGGCGCGCGCTCGTCACGGGCGTCCGCCCGGTCCCGGTCTTCCGCCGGCGTACGCTCATCGTGGGCGACGGCGAAGCGGGCGCGCTCCTGGCCGACGTGGTGCGCGGCAACGCGGAGCACGAAGCCACCTACCAGATCGTGGGGTTCCTCTCCCACCCGCGCTTCGGCCAGCGCCGCCGCGACGATCCGGGCCCCGACAGCCAGCCGATCCTCGTCCAGGCGCAGCCGCTCCTCGGCACCGTCGCCGAGCTGAAGGAGGTCGTGGCGGAGTACCGGGTCGACCTCGTGATCCTCGCCGTCCGCGGCAACATCAGCAGCTCGCTCGCGCGTGACCTCCTCGAGTGCAAAGCCCGCGGCGTCACCATCGAGGAGATGCCCACGGTCTACAAGCACCTCACCGGCAAGGTGCCGATCCTGCACCTCTCCGACAGTTGGTTCATCTTCGGTCCGGTGTTCGCCGGCAGCAGTCGCCAGGCGGCCGCGAGCCAGCGCGTCATGGACATCCTGCTCTCGCTCATCGGCCTGGTCCTCTCGGCGCCGTTGGTCCTGCTCGGGGCGATCGCGGCGAAGCTCGAGTCACGGGGGCCGGCGTTCTACCTGCAGGAGCGCTTCGGGCGCAACGAGCAGCCCTTCCAGATCATCAAGCTGCGCACGATGGTGCAGGACGCCGAAGCGCGCACGGGCGCGGTGTGGTCGCAGGGGGCGTCCGACCCGCGCGTCACGCGCGTGGGCCGCTTCTTGCGCCGCACGCGAATCGACGAGCTGCCCCAGTTCTGGAACGTGC
>SXOM01000310.1 GCA_005776735.1 Pseudomonadota bacterium | reverse complement strand
GCGTGCACGCGGCCATGACCGCCCAGGAATTGGGCTACGCCGCCATCATGATCAACTGCAATCCCGAGACGGTCTCCACTGACCACGGGGTGAGTGATCGCCTATACATGGAGCCGGTCACCATCGATGCGGTGCTGGACATCTGCGAGGCCGAACGCCCAGTGGGCGTCATCGCACAGTTGGGCGGTCAGACGCCGCTCCGGCTGGCGCGGCCGTTGTCCGAGCGCGGCATTCCCGTACTCGGCACCTCGCCGGATCAGATTGACATAGCCGAAGACCGCGGGCGCTTCGGTGCCCTTCTGGGCGACCTCGGGCTAAAGGCACCGCCGTGGGCGATGGCTGAGGGCGAGGCGGATCTGCTGGCTGCCGCCGATCAGGTGGGATATCCGGCGCTGGTGCGCCCAAGCTACGTGCTCGGCGGACGTGCGATGGCGATCGTGTCGGGCCCCGACGAACTGAGGGCATGGCTGGTGAAGGAGAAGCCGCACGGGCTCGTGATGGTCGATCGGTTTCTCGCCGGCGCCGTTGAGATCGATGTCGACGCGCTCTCAGATGGCGATGACACGTGGATTGCCGGGGTGATGGAGCATGTGGAGGAAGCCGGTGTGCATTCGGGCGACTCCGCATGCGTGCTGCCGCCGCAGGGGCTGACGCCCGAATCGGTGGCCGACGTACGGCGCCAGGCCGCGATGCTGGCCGAGGCCATCGGTGTGCGGGGGCTGCTCAACGTGCAGTTCGCGCTGCGTGATGGCACCGCATATGTGATCGAGGCGAACCCCCGTGCGTCGCGCACAGTCCCGTTTGTGGCGAAGGCCACTGGGGTTCCCATCGTGCGCCACGCTGTACGCCTCATGCTGGGCGAGCGCATCGCAGATCTTGGGCTTCCTGTCGGGAACCCAATGAAGCATGTTGCCGTGAAGGAGGCGGTGCTGCCGTTCGCCCGCTTCCCGTGGGCTGATCCGGTACTCGGGCCCGAGATGCGCTCCACCGGCGAGGTCATGGGCGTCGGCACGAGCTTCGGCGAAGCCTACGCCAAGGCGCTCATCGCCGCCGGCTTGTCGCTCCCGACCCAGGGGGGCGTGTTCTTGTCCTTCCGCGACGCCGACAAGCACGAAGCCCCCGCGGTCGCCCGGGCGCTCCACGAGCTCGGCTTCCAACTCTACGCCACGCGCGGGACCCACGCGGAGCTCACCGCCGCCGGCCTCCCGTGCACGCGCGTCTGGAAGGTGCGCGAGGGCCGGCCCGACGTCGTCGACCGCATCAAGAACGGCGACATCCAGCTCATCATCAATACGCCACTCGGGAAGAAGGCCCAATACGACGAAGCGGCCATGCGCCTCGCCGGGCTCCGCTACGGCGTCCCCACGGTGAGCAACCTGCAGGCGGCCAAGGCATTGCCGACGGCGCTCGCGGCGCTCAAGCGCGGTGAGATGGGTGTCATCAAGCTGCAGGACCTCGCGGGGCGCTGACCCGTCGGGGCGAGCTACGCTGCGGCGTGCTCGTGCTGCTCCTCGCCTGCGACGCCCCCGACCCGGGACTGGCCCCGGCCGACCCCTTCGCCCCCGGCCGGTTCGGCGTCGGACACGCCGTGATCCGCCTCGGCTCCGCCGAGGGGCGTACCGTCGACGCCGAGGTGTGGACGCCCGCCGACACCGCCGGCATCGACCCGATCGAGGCCTTCGTCCCCACGGCCGAGCTCGACGCGTGGCGCGCCCTGACCGAGGCCGCACCGTCGGGCTGCCCCGCCACGGACAACCCGGCGGCCGCCGGGGCCGCGCTCGCCGAAGGCGGGCCGTGGCCGCTGGTGGCAATGTCCCACTGCACCGGGTGTACACGGTTCAGCAACGCGACGGTGGCCGCCCATCTCGCCTCCCACGGCTACGTCGTGGTGGCGCCCGACCACGCCGGCGACACGCTCTACGACACCCTCGCCGGCACCGACCTGCCGTTGGACACCGACACCCTCGCGCTGCGCGCCGCCGACCTCGAGGCCGCGATCGACGCTGGCCTCGGTGGCGAGCTCGGCGCGACCGTCGACCCCGCCCGCGTGGGCGTGTACGGCCACTCGTTCGGCGCAGTCACCGCGGGCCTCGTGCTCCAGGAGCGCGCCGAAGTAGGCGCCGCCGCGTTCGTGGGCGCCCCGCCCGACAACCCTTTCTTGCCCGGCGTGGACGCTGCCGCGTTCGCCGCGCCCACCCTGTTCGTCCGCCTGATGGAGGACCACAGCGTCGGCGCCGCCGGCAACCTGCTCATCGACGGCAACTTCGAGGAGACGGCACCGCCCACCTGGCGGGCGGACTACGCCGACGCGGGGCACTGGTCGCCGAGCGACCTCGTGGGCGTCACCGACGATTTCCTGCCCGGCTGCGGCGAAGACACCCGCGAGGCCACGGGGGAGCCCTTCGCGTACCCCGAGCCCGCCCACGCCCGCGCCGTCACCGCGGGCCTGGCGGCCGCGTTCTTCGCGGCGACGCTCGACGGCGACACCGACGCGCGCGCGGCGCTCGACGAGGGGCAGGAGGCCGTGGTGGTCGAGTCGCGGTGAAGGTCGACGCCGCTACCGCTCGATCCCCGCCGAAACGCCCGCCCACCACGCGGTCGCCGTGAACGCCAGGGAATCGCATCCCAGGCAGTTGTTCACCTGGCTGCCCCCGAGCGCACCGTTCACGCGGACCTCCAAAAGCGCGTGCACCGGACCCCGCGCGCGCCGCGCCCGGAGCGCGACCCCCGCCCGCAGGTCGGGGAGTCCCATGCCGTTGGTCCATCCCAGGCCCGCCTCGATGGGCAGGCGGAGCTCCCACGCCGCGCCTCCCACCACGGGGTCGTACTGCGCGGTGAGGCCGACGCCGAGCACCTGGCGGACCCAGGACTCCGGTGCGTTCAGAAAGCGGTCGGTGAGGCTGAGCGCAACCGCTCCCCGCCCCCGCGGTTGCCCCCAGGAGACCTCCGCGCGCATCCGGAGCCCCGGGACGAACCCGAACCAACCGTAACGATGGTCGCTCCCGAGCACGTCGACCCCGCCGAGCGCGGCGACCGCGATCGGCGACGTCGGGTGGGGCGTGGGCACCGGGAGGGCCTCCGTCGCCACCGCCGCACCCACGAACACCATCGAAGCGAACATGCCGTCGACGTAGCCCGGCGCGCACCGGGACGGGTCACCGAGCCCGCAGGCGCTCAAAGCGAGGGCAGGCCGCACTCCCCGTCGGCGTAGAGCGCGGCGACGTCTGCCGACGACAACGCGGCGCTCCAGTACCCGACCTCGTCGAGCGCGCCGGAGAGTTGGCGCGCGCCGTTGTTCTCGTCGTGGCCGAGCACGTAGGGGTTGCCGCCGTCGAGGATGGCGTCGTAGGTCAGGTTGCCCCCCGCGCCGGGGTTGCCGTTGACGTACATGAACACCTCCCCGGCGTCGAAGGTGACGGCCAGGTGCACCCAGGCGCCGACCGCGAGCGGCTGGTGGGTGGACGTGCCGATCTCCGTGGCGCCCGAGCCGGCTTCGGTGAAGAACCAGGGCGTGCCGGTGGCGTCGATCGCCACGAGCCAGCCCGCGTAGGAAACGGGGCCGTTGCCGTGGTTCGCGACGATGCTGAAGTCGCCGCTGGGGAGCGCATCCATCCGCACCCACCCGGCCCAGGAGAAGCTCCCGGTGGAGAGCGGTACCGTGGCGGTGAGGTGCCCACCCGCGCCGTCGAGGTCGGCGGCGATCCCCGCCTTGCCGGCGACCGCGGTGATGGTGCCGGAGGCAGAGGCGTCATGGTCACCGGCGCCGTCCTCGACCGTGACGCTGCCCGCGTCCTCCAAGCTGTACCACACCACGGGCGCGGGCCCGGCGAAGCTCGGCGAGGAGCACGGTCCGGTGTCCGCGGTGTCCGCGGTGTCCGCGGTGTCCGCGGTGTCCGCGGTGTCGCCGGTGTCCGACGCGGTGTCGCCGCTGTCGGTCCCGGTGTCGGTGTCGCCGGTGTCCGTGTCTCCGGAGTCGGTGTCGCCGCTGTCGGTCGGCGTGGGGGTGGCGCAGGCGGCGAGGCCGAGGAGCAGGAGGAGGCGCAGGGGCATGTTCGGTCCGTGGTGGACCCGCGACCTACCCGACCGGCCGACGCCCGGTACCCCCACCCGACCCCCAGCGCCCGCTGCGACCCCGCCCGTCTGCGCGGGCCGGTAGGGTCGGGGCGGCGCGGGCGGCCCGTCCCGAAGCGCGGCGAGGCTGTCCGCGGCACGCTCCGCGTGGAAACACCCTCCAAGCTCTACACCTTGCGTCGTGAGCGCGCCCACCTGTTCGTCCGCCCACGCGGGCT
>SXOM01000309.1 GCA_005776735.1 Pseudomonadota bacterium | reverse complement strand
TCGACGTCGCCCCCGCACGCGGCACGCGCCCGCCTCGGCCCGACGAGGGGCCGGTCGCGGCGGGCCGCCCCGACCCTACAAGACCTGGTGGGCCATCGCGGTCGCGACGAGTCCCGCGCTGCGTCGCACCCCCAGCTTTTTCAACAAGTTGCGACGGTGCACCTCGACCGTGCGTTCGCTGATCCCGAGCGCGTTGCCGATCTCGCGCGACGTGGCCCCCGTCGCGACCCGCGCCAGGATGCCGCGCTCCCGGGGGGTCAGCGGGGCGCCGGCCTCGACGAGCCGCTCGACCGCCTGGACCGGGGCGAGGGCTTCGAGGGCCGCGCGGACCTCGACCGGCGAAGCGTCGAGGCGCAGCACCCGTTCGGCGCCCACCTCCGCCGCTGCGGGCGGGCGGCCGATGCCGCCCCACAAGACAACCGTGTTGGGGGTTTGGGGCTCGTCCTCGCGACGCGACATGAACTTCAGGTGGACGTCGGCCGCGGCGTGGCCTTCGACGACGCCGTGACCGAGCACGGCGGCGCGCACACCGGCCGCGAGGAGGGGGGGCAACGAGTCGAGGTGGACGGTGAACATGCTCCCTTCCGATCGGCCCGGCCGCGCCCCGGCATGAGCACGGCGACCCGTCCGCACATTCGCGGTGGCGCCGCCGGGGCCGCCGGATTCAATTGAGGCGCGATGCTTCCGCGCTACTTTCACCCCACCGGCGAGGCCCGGCCGCTGGCCGACGCCCCGTTGGCCGAGGTGTGCGACGTGGTGCGGATCGGCGACGGCGAACACGACCAGGCCGTCGTCCGCGACGCCCGAGGGGCGCTCCGCCTGTGCGAGGTCGCCGCGCTCCCCGAAGCGCTGGAGCGCAAGGTGCACGCCCACGAGCTGCTGCACGGGCTCCCGCGCCGCCTCCTGGTGCACACGCTGTGGCTCTTCGACCTGCAGTTGGTCCAATCGCCGGGCAACCCGGCGGGCCTCAACGATCCGCTCGAGGCGTTCGGGCGACTGTACGGCCCGTTCGGGGGTCACGCCGCCCCGACCGCCGCCGACGGGCACCTGAGCCTGCGTCGGCTCGATCTGCTCGCCGGCCACGCCGCCGAGGCCGAAGCGGCCTTCACGATCGAGACCGGCGCGGCCGAGCCCGAGCGGGTGCTGCACGCCTGGTTGCCCGCCGACCGGGAGGACGCCCTCGCCCGCGGCGAGGGCGCGGTGCTCGCCTTCCGCCTGCCGCCGGCCGACCTCGGGGTGCACGGCGGCAACGAACCGTCGGTGGCCGAGCTGCTCCACGCCGAGCTCGAAGCGCTGCGCGCCGACCTGATCGCGAGCACACCGAAGCACGCCCTCGCCGCGCGCGAGCTCCCGGTGGCCGATCGGGCTGCGGCCATCGCCGCGCTCGAGGCCGAAGGCTACCGGGTGCAGGGCGACGTCGCGACCCGCCGCGACGGCCTCGCGAGCGAGGTGAGCGCGACCTTGGCGACCCTCTTCGGGGGCAAGGACCCGCTGGCACGCCCGGTGCCCCGCCAGGGCTCGGTGGACGACTTCCTCACCCTCGCCCGCACCACGCTGGCGACCATCGAGGGCTGGCCCGACGCCCGCGCCAACGCACTTCGGGCGCTGGTGCGGCGTGGCGAAGTGGGCCGCCGGGTGGGGCAGGTGCCCATCGCGGCGCCGCCGCCGCCGACCGCCCCCGCTCCCCGCCACATCCTGCCGCCCGGCCCCGCCGATTGGGCCGCCGACTTTGCCCCGGGCCGGCCCGCCACGCCCCCGCCGCGGAGCAAACCGCCCCCCTCCCCCCGTCGTCCCAAGGCCGGCCCCCCCCGGGCCACCGACCGCCCGACGTGGATGGACGACTTCGAGTCCTGACCCCACCCCCCCGAGGCCACCATGTCCCACGAACACGAACGTCCCGTCGAACCCTTCTCCGATCTGCACGTCGAGGAGGGCCACGTCCGCGCCACGCTCCTTCACGATCCCACCGTCGAAGGCCTCGACGTGGCCTTGTACATCGACGGTTCGGGCAGCATGTCCGAGAACTACAAGGAGCGGACCGTCGCGCACGGCGGTGGCCTGCTCTACGACCTGTTCGGCTGGGGCGAAGCGCCGACGATCGAGACGCTCCCCAACGCCGTCGAGCCCCAGGCGCGGTGGATGTTGGAGTACCTGGCCAGCAAGGACCGCAACGGCCAGCTCCGCTGCGCCTACTGGGCGTGCGGCAAGGACGGGCGCAAGGTCGAGCCGCTCGGCGAGCTCACCGCCGCCGACGCCAAGGCCACGCGCTTTCTGGGGCCCCGCCACTTCGGGCAGTTCACGGTGCTCACGCCCGCGCTCCACGACTTCCGCAACTACTTCGAGGGGCAGGTGGCCCAGGGCGCCCGCCAGGGCTGCTGCGTCATCATCACCGACGGCCAACTGCACGACGCCGACGAGGTCAAGCAGTGGTCGCGCAAGCTCGCGCAGGACATCGTCCGCGGCAAGCTGCCCCGGGTCAACCTCATCATGGTCGGCGTCGGCGCCGGCGTGAACGAGGAGCAGCTCGAAGACGTGTGCCACGAGGAGTACCCGGGCGTCGGGCACCTGTGGTGCCACCGCGTCGCCGAGGAGATCAAGAACATCGCCGAGCTCGTGGCCGCCCTGGTCGACGACACCATGACCGTCGCCGCCGGCGGCACCGTGTACGACGACAAGGGCCGCGTGCTCAAGGCCTACGAAGGCCGCCTGCCCGCGGTGCTCGAGTTCGAGGTGCCCGAAGGCTGCGAGAGCTTCACCCTCGAAGTCGGCGGCCAGCGCTACACCCAGCCGCTGCCGGAAGAGGAGCACCACGACGAAGACCACGACGAGGACGAGGACCACCACTGATGGGCCACGAAGCCGTCGTCCGCCCGTTCTCCGACGTGCACCGCAAGGGCGACACCGTCATCGCGACGTTGTTGCACGACCCCAACGTCGAGGGCCTCGACGTCGCGCTCTACATGGACGGCTCCGCGTCCATGGAGCCGGAGTACGGCCCCCGCGGCGTGCTCGCCAAGCTCGGCGGGGTGCGCAACAACGTCGAGCCGCAGATGCGGTGGATGCTCGAGTACCTCGCCACCAAGGACCGCAACGGCGTGCTTCGGGTGGCGTACTGGGCCACGGGCGACGGCACCCAACTCGAGGTGGTGGGCGACCTCACCGGACCGCAGGCCAAGGACTTCAAGTTCCCCGGCCCGCGCTTCTACGGAAAAGGAACGGTGCTCCTGCCGGTCTTGCGGGACTACGTCGCGTACATCCGCGAGGCGGCCAAGGCGGGGGCCCGTCGCGGCATCGCGGTCATCATCACCGACAGCCAGCTCTACGACCCCGCCGACGTCCGCGCCTACAGCGCCAAGGTCGCGGAGGAGATCGCGGCGGGCCGCATCCCGATGCTCAACTTCGTCTTCGTGGGCGTGGGCGCGCAGGTGGACGAGGAGCAGATGGAGGAGATCTGCCACGAGGAGTACCCGGGGGTCGGCCACCTGTGGTGTCACCGCCACGCCGACCGGATGGAGGAGATGGCCGACCTCGTGGCGGTGCTCGTCGACGAGACGATGACCGTCGCCGACAGCGGCACCGTCTACGATCAAGACGGGAACGTGCTCAAACGGTACGAGGGTCGGCTGCCGGCCGTACTGCAGTTCGACGTGCCCGAGGGGTGCACCGCGTTCACCCTCGAGGTCAACGGCCAACGGTACACGCAGCCCCTCCCCGACGAACACGAACACGAAGGGGAAGACGAAGACGCCCACGACGACGCGCCCGAGCCGCCGCCG
>SXOM01000308.1 GCA_005776735.1 Pseudomonadota bacterium | reverse complement strand
GTGGCCGTGGCCCGCGTGCTCGACAGCGCGCTGCGTCCCCTCGCCGACACGTCGGTGCGGGCCTGGCAGGGCGGCGTGGAGCTCCGCGAGCTGCGCTCCGACGCGCGGGGCTACTCGCGGTGGCGGCTCGAGCCGGGAGGGGCACCCTCGCTGCGGGTCGAAGCCGGCGCGGCCACGGCGACGGTGGTGGTGCCCGCGGGCGGCGGGGGCGACCCCGGCTGCCTGCCGCGTGCTGCGCCCGACCGCGCCGATCTCGACGCGCGGGTCCGCATCTCCATCCGGAGCGGCCGGGTGCGGCAGGTCTTCCTCGACGCGGAGCCGCGGACGTTGACCGCCGGCGCGTCGGCGCGGGCCCGCGTGCGCATCCGCATGCTCGACGGCGCGGGGGTGCCGGTGCTCGACGAGCCGGTGGTCCTCTCGGCCGACGAGGGGGTCGTGGGCGCCGCCCACGCCCAACCCGACGGCACGCTGGTGGCCGAGTACGTGCCGACGGGGTCGTCGGAGGCCCGGACGGTGACGATCACCGCGTCGTCCTCGGCGGGGACGGTCTCCACGTCGTTGGCGGTGGCGCCGCGCCCCGTCCGCGGCCTGGTGGCCGCCGGGTTCGGCTGGGTCGGCAACTTCGAGGCGGTGTCGTCGCCGATGGGTTCGTTGGCCTGGGAACACCGCCTCCCGGTCCCGGCGTTGTCGACGCGGGTGGGCCTCGGGCTGTACGGGGTCGACACGACGCTCGACGGCGACGTCGGTCCCGCGCGGGTGTCCGGCACGTTCGTGCCGCTGGAGCTCGGGGTGGGGGTGGCGGACCGGTCCACGCGGCTCGCGGTCGGGGCCAGCCTGGCCGTGGTGGTGGTGCCCTTCGTGCTCACTGCGGACTTCGGCAAGGGCGAGGTGGCCGGCGGCTTCGGCCTCGCGCCGCCCGGAGTCGACGCGCGCGCGAGCGCGGGCTGGCGGCTCGGCCAGACCGAGGTGTACGCCGAGGTGGGCTACCTGTTGTACACGGCACCCGAAGGTACGGTCAGCCTGGCGCAGAACGCAGGCGGGCTCCACGGGATCGTCGGGTATCGGCTACTGTATTGATCATGGTCTTCGCCGTGTTCACCTTCGCCGCGTGCGGGCCGGTCGCTCCCGCGCCGCAGGTGTCGGGGCTCGAGCCCGCGCGCGGCTGGCAAGGCGAAGCGACGCCGGTGGTCATCCAGGGGCGGCACTTCCTCCCGACGGTGAAGCTCGGCGAAGAAGACCCCGTCGGCGGCGAGTTCGAAGCGTGGCTCGAGACCGACGCGGGCGAGGTCGCGCTCGAAGGTGCGGAGCTGGTCGATTACGACGCGCTCGCGGCCCAGGTCCCCGCGGGCGTCGACGTCGGGTCGTGGCCGGTGGTCGTGCGCACCCCCGCCGGCGACGAAGCGCGGCTCGACGACGCGTTCCTGGTCACCTCCACCCGCGCCGACCACCTGCGGCTGCGCACCGAGCAGGCGGCCTTCGACCTCGGCGAGTACGCCCGCATCGAGCTGCGGGTCGAGGACCCCAACGACGCATTGGTGCCGAGCGCGTTGTCGGTCGAGGTGCTCGCCACGTCCGCCACCGGCGCCGGCGGCGTGGAGTTCGCCGCCGGGCAGCTCGGGGCCCAGGCGCCGAGCGGCAACGGCGTGGGCATCCTCGGCACACTCGACGAGGACGGGTCGACCGAACTCCTCGTCCGCTCCGCGGTGGCCGACGACGTGCGGTTCGTGGCGCGTGCGCTCGACGAAGCGGGCATCAGCGAAGGCGACCTGCTCCTGTCCTGGCAGGAGGGCGCGCTGGCCGGCCTCGAGGTGGCGATGCCGTTTACGCCCTACAAGGCGCGCGCCGGGCAGGGGTTCACGGTCCACGTCACGCTCTTGGACGAGTTCGGCAATCCGTTGCCGGAGACCTACGCCCGCCTCTCGGTCACCGACTCGTGTTCGGGCTACCGCGCGGTCGAGGAGGTGATCGGCGAGGCCGACATCGACGTGCAGCTCGACACCGCCTGCCCGGTCGACCGGCTGACGTTCTTCAACTCGTCGGTCGAGGTGGAGAGCGAACCGTTCGAGGTGCTCGCCGGCGACATGGTCGCGTACGCGGTGACGGCGACGCCGGACCAGGACGTCGAGGCCGGGGTGCAACCGGTGCTCGTCCTGGTCGAGGCGGTCGACGCGTGGGGCAACGCCGTGTCGGACTTCGCCGAGCCGTTCCGGTTGTCCGACGACCTGTCGGGCATCGACACCGCGCGCACCACCTGCCCCTCGATGACCGAGGGCTCGGCGTTGTGTACGACCTACCTGCTCCGCGCGGGCACCGACGTCCTGCGGGTGGTCGACGACGCCGCGCGCAGCGGCGCGTCCGAGGGCGTGGCGGTCGTCGCCGGGGACGCGTCGTCGCTCACCGTTGCGCTGGCGACCACCCGGGTGGTCGCGGGCGACCCGGTCACGCTCACCCTCGGCGCCTACGATCCGTGGGGCAACGTCGTGGCCATCGAGCCCGGCGGGGTCGACCCCGTCACCGTCGACGACGACAGCGGGTCTGCGTCGTGCGACTGGACCGGCCCCATCGGCGACGGCCGGCACGGGTTCGACTGCACCTTCACCACCGCCTGGGAAGAGTCGACCGTGGTGGCGACGCTCGGCCGCCTCGGCCTCGCCGCGGAGGCGTCCGACCCGCTCACGATCGTCAACGCGGCGCTCGCCGGGGTCGACCTCACGGTGCCCTCCACGGCCTCGGCGGGGGTCGGCTTCTCGGTGGTGGTGGCGGGCTACGACGCCTACGGGAACGCCTACCTCGAGCAGTCCGACCCGATCATCGACCTCACCGACGCCACGGGTACCTTGTCGCCCGCCTCGGTCACGCTCGGCGCCGACGGCACCGGCAGCACCACGGCCACGCTCACCGAAGCGTCGACGGGGACACGCATCTCGGCCCACCAGGGCGGGTTCCTGCTCGGGCTGTCCACGCCCGTGCGGGTCACCGCAGGGAGCATGACCGGGTTCTCGATCCGCGCGCCGGCGTGGGTGGCGGTCGGCGATAGCCTGGAGGTCGACGTGGTCCCGGTCGATGCCTACGACAATCTCGTCACCACCTACGCGGGCAGCGTCGCGCTCGCGGTGACCGGGGGCGCGTGCGGGCCGGCCACGGCGGTACTCGCCGGCGACGCGGGGTCGGCGGCGCTCGATTGCGTCGCGGTGCAGGTGGGCGCGTCGGTCACCGCGACCGAGGGGTCGTGGTCGGGCACCAGCGACACCGTCGACGTCGTCGACCTCGCCTGCGCGTCGCCGCCGGTGGCCGAGCTGCTCCTGGACGGCGAAGCGGAGCCCACCGTGTGCCTCAGCGGCGACGAGGTGGTGGTCGATGCGTCCGGCGGCGGCTCGACCGCCGGCGCGGCGGCGCTCGCGTGGTACCTCTTCGAAGACGACCTCGGCACCCGCGCCCGCGGGGCCGGGTCGGACACGAGCTTCACCTGGACGGGCGCCGGCGTACGCCAGACGGAGCTGGTGGTGATCGACGCCGACGGGTGCGCGGCGGCCATCACGGAGCTCGTGTGGGTCGGCGAGGACGACGGGGAGGTCGCCGGGCCGGTCGATCTCAGCGTGAGCGCGAGCTCGGTGGTCAGCGGTGCGTCGGTCACCGTGACGGCGGTGGCGCGGGACTGTACGGGCGACGTGGCTGCGAACCAGGAGCTCCTGGTCGCCGCCGACCTCGGGGTGCCGGCCGGCGTGTCCACCGGCGCCGGCCTCGCGGTGACGCTCGACGCGGCGGGGGAGGGGACCTTCGCCTGGGACTTCCCCACCGGCCATGCCGCGATCGCGACGCTGGCGGCGGGCTCGTCGAGCGCCGGGGGGTTTGGGACCGTGAGCCTCGCGGTCACCGACGACGGCGAAAGGCCGCACGTGGTCGAGGTCTCTCCGAGCGGCACCACGTCGGGGTCGGTGGAGGAAGTGGTGATCCTCTTCGACGAAGCGATCTTGGCGAGCACCATCACCGCCGCCACCCTGACCGGACCGTCGGGGACGGTCGCGGTCACCCGGAGCCTCGCCGAGGACACGCTCACGCTCACGCTCGACACGCCGATCGACGAGGCCGCCGACGGGACCTACACCGTCTCGGTTTCGTCGAGCCTCCGCGACGAGGCGGGGAACCGCCTGGACGGCGACTGGTCCGGCGGCGCCGCGACCTTCGCCTCGGCGTTCGGGGGGTTGCCGGACGGGATGCCGGGCCTGGCCGGCTGCACCTGGTCCGCCGACACCTTCCGCCCCGACGGTGACGACGGTGCGGGCGAAGAAGCCGACGAGATCGAGGTCACGCCCTCGGCGTCGGGGACGCCCGCGTGGTGGTGGCTGACGGTCGAGGACGTCGATGGCGCCCACGTGCGCAGCGATCGTGCCCTGGGGACCAGCACGAGCGTCACGTGGGACGGCCGCGGGGATTCCGGGGTCGTCGGCGTGGCCGGGAGCTACCTCGTCACCCTGTGGGCGGTGGACGACTACGAAAACCTCGAGGAGGCGTGCAGCGGATGGGTCACGATGGAACACCGGTTGGCGCTCCCGTGAGCGCCAACGGCGAGGCTCGACCGGCGGCGCCCGCGCTCGCGCGGGTGGACGTGGACCGCCTCGCCGAGCTCGGGCACCAAGCGGCGGTCCTGGTGCACCAGCTTCGTCAGCCGCTCTTCGGCGTGCGCGGGCTGGTGCAGCTCGCCGAGGCCGACCCCGAACATGCCTCCGAGCACCTGGCCGCGGCGCGGGCGCAGCTCGACGTGCTGGACGCACTGGTGGCCGGCTGGGCCGACTTCTCGCGCCGGCCCGGCCGAGCCGGCGAGCCGCTCGACCTGCGCGCGCCGGTCGAGAGTGCGCTGGTGCTGCTCCGGCACCGCGCCGCCACGCTCGGCGTGGGCGTCCACGCCGACCTCGGGCCGGGGGTGCTCGTGCGCTCCAGCCTTTTGGCGCTCCAGCAGGCGGTGGTGAACCTCGGCCAGAACGCACTGGAGGCGCTGGAGGGCCAGGCCGGCGGCCGGCTCGTCGTGGTGGTGGAGGCGAGCAGCGTCGTCATCGAGGACAACGGCCCCGGCCTCGCGCCCGAGGTGCAGTCGGCACTTTTCCGGCCGTTTGTGACGACCAAGGCGCACGGCACCGGGCTCGGGCTCACCACCGCGCGGGCGCTGGTGCACGACGCGGGGGGGGAGCTGCGCCTGGACCGTGCGACACCGGGCGTCCGGTGGCGGATCGTGCTACCCGCCGCGCCATGATCGACGACGAGCTGGACGGCGCAGCCGAGTCCCACCTGACCGATCTCGGCCCGCGGTTCATGGCCGCGATCGAGGCGCGCGCGGCCGGCAGGGTCGACGCGGCGGTGCAGGAGTTCCTGGCGATCCTGCGTGTGGAGCCCCGCCTGGCGGAGCCGCGGATGGAGCTCGGACGGGTGTACCTCGAGATGGGACGCCTCGACGAAGCGGAAGAAGAGGCGCGGGAGGCGCTGCGCATCCTCGAGGCGGGGGGCGCCTGGACCGAGGAGGTGCCCGAGCCGGTGCTCCTCGCGCTCGCCTGGGCACTGTTGGGCGAAGTGCTCAAGGAGCGGGCGGCGTCCGACGAGGTGGTCTTCGGCGAAGATCCCGCGCGGTTCACCGAGCTGTTGGCCCAGAGCCGCGCCGCGTTCGCGCGGGCGCACCAGCTCGATCCGTCCGATACCGCCAGCCAGATCCACGCCGACGAGTTGGGCCCCGAGCCCGACGACGTGCACTGAAAATCCACACCAACGCCCCCTTGGGGCGGGTACATTCCGCGACCTCCACCCGCAAAACGGTGACCCCATGGCGCTCCTCTTCGTTCCGATCCTGCACCTGCTCGCCTGCAGCGACGAACCCTCCGCCGTCGCCGACGCGCCCGCCTCCGCGGCGCGTACGGCGGCCTCCGACCCCGTCGCGCGGCTGATCGCGACCGATCTGCGCACGTTCGCTGCGTTGCCGGGTGGTTTCGCGTTCACCAGCCCCGGGTGGGGCTTCGACGGGGCCCTGGTCGCCGACGGGGCCGTGGTCGCGGACCGCGACGGCGAGTTCTCGCTCCGGTTCGCCGCGTGGGGCCGTGCCGGCGACCTGGCGCAGCTCGATCCGGTCGAGCCGCAGCTCGGCGCCTGCAGCGTCGAGGTCCGCCCCGACGGGTCGTGCGCGCGCACCGTGGCCTACGCCCACCTCGGCGCGACGGAGTGGTTCGCGAACCTCGCCTCGGGCCTGGAGCAGGGCTGGGACCTGGACGAGCGGCCGGCGGGCGCAGGCCCCGTCGTGCTGGAGGTCGAGGTGGGCGGGGCCGGCGTCGAGGGCGACGCGGCGGAGCTCTGGTTCACGACCGAGGCGGGCACGGTGTACCGGTACAGCGCGCTCGCGGCGTGGGACAGCCTGGGCGAGCCGCTCGACGCGTGGTTCGAAGCCACCGACACCGGATTCCGCGTGGTCGTCGACGATGAGGGCGCCCAGTGGCCCATCACGGTCGACCCGGTGCTCACCACCGCGTCCACCACGCTCAACGGCGAGGCCACGTCCAACAGCTTCGGGTACGCGGTCGAGCGTGCGGGCGACGTCAACGGCGACGGCTACGACGACCTCGCGGTCGGTGCGTACGGCTACAGCAGCAACACCGGGCGCGCGTACGTCTTCCACGGGTCGGCCACCGGCGTGTCCACCACCGCCGACACCACGCTCACCGGTGCGGCCGCCTCCGGCTACTTCGGCGCCGCGCTGCGCGGCGCCGGCGACGTCGACAACGACGGCTACGACGATCTCATCGTCGGCGCCTACGGGTCGAGCACCGCGTACGTGTACTTTGGCTCGGCCGCCGGCATCACCACCACCGGCGCGGTCACGCTCACGGGGTCGGCGTCCACGACCGGCTTCGGCGTGGGCGTGTCGGGCGCGGGCGACGTCAACGGCGACGGCTACGACGACGTGATCGTCGGCGAGTACAAGTACAGCACCAACATCGGCCGCCTGTACGTGTACCAGGGCGGCGCGGCGTTCGACGCCACCGCCGACACGACGATCGGCGGCGGCGTGGCCAGCTACTTCGGCTACGCGGTCGACGGTGCGGGCGACGTCAACGGCGACGGCTACGACGACGTGGTCGCCGGCGCCTACTACTTCAGCAGCTACAAGGGCCGCTCGTACGTGTTCCACGGGTCGGGCTCCGGCCTGTCCACCACGGCGACCACGACCCTCGCGGGCGGCTCCAGCGCCTACTACCACGGGTACGACGTGGCGGGCGCCGGCGACGTCAACGGCGACGGCTACGACGACATCGTGGTCGGCATGTACGGGTACAACAGCCTCGCCGGCCGCGCCCAGGTGTACCACGGCGGCGCGAGCGGGGTCGACACCACCGTCGACACCAACCTCGACGGCGCCTCCGCGGCGGCCGAGTTCGGCTTCGCGGTCGACGGCGACGTCGACATCGACGGCGACGGCTACAGCGACGTGATCGTCGGGGAGCGCAAGTACTCCACCAACGTCGGTCAGGCCTACGTCTACACCGGCAGCGCGTCGGGCGTGGTCACCACCGCCGACAGCACGCTGCCCGGCGCCGCCGGTTCGCAGTTCGGCCGCGCGGTGGCCGGCGTCGGCGACGTCAACGGCGACGGCTACGGCGACGTCGCCGTCGGCGGCAGCACCACCTCCAGCTCCACCGGCCGCACGTGGGTGTTCCACGGCTACGTCGATGCCGACGGCGACGGTTACTACGTCGGCGGCAACAACACCGACCCCGACTGCGACGACACCGACGCGTCCATCAACCCCGGCGAGACCGAAGTGGTCGGCGACGGGGTGGACAGCGACTGCAGCGGCGGCGAGACCTGCTACGCCGACGCCGACGGCGACGGCTACACCGACGGCACCACGGTCGCCTCGGCCGACGACGACTGCACCGACGCGGGCGAGGCCGACTCCTCGATCGGCACCGGCGACTGCGACGACGGCGACGCCAGCGCCTACCCGGGCGGGACCGAGTCCGTGGGCGACGGGGTGGACGGCGACTGCGACGGCACCGAGACCTGCTACGCCGACGCGGACAACGACAACTACCGCACGACCACGACGGTCGCCTCGGCCGACCTCGACTGCTCCGACAGCGGGGAGGCGCTCGCCTCCGACACCTCGGGGGACTGCGACGACACGCGCAGCACCATCAACCCGGGCAAGTCCGAGACCACGGGCAACAACTACGACGAGAACTGCGACGGCTCCGCGGCCTGCTACGCCGACGCCGACGACGACAACTACCGCACCACCACCGTCATCGCCTCGACGGACACCGACTGCAACGACGCCGGCGAGGCCCGTTCGTGGGATCCTTCGGGCGACTGCAACGACGCCGCCGCGAGCGTGAACCCCGGCGCGACCGAGGTGTGCGACGCGTCGGACACCGACGAGGATTGCGACGGCGACGCCGACGACGACGACGCGAGCGTCAGTACCTCCGGCATGAGCACCTGGTACACCGACGGCGACGGCGACGGGTACGGGGATGCGGCCTCGACGGTGCTGTCGTGCGACGTGGGCGCCGGCTCCACGGCCGACTCGAGCGACTGCGACGACGGCAACGCCGCCATCCACCCCGGCGCCGCCGAGGTGTGCGACGCCCTCGACACCGACGAAGACTGCGACGGCTTTGCCGACGACGCGGACAGCTCGGTGACCGGCTCGGGCACGTGGTACGCCGACGCCGACGGCGACGGCTACGGCGACGCCGCGAGCACGTCGACCTCCTGCGATGCCACCCCCGGCTACATCGCCGACAGCGCCGACTGCGACGATGGCGCCGCGAGCGTGAACCCCGGCGCGACCGAGACGGTCGGCGACGACATCGACGCCGATTGCGACGGCACCGAGTCCTGCTACGAGGACGGGGACGGCGACGGCTACCGCACCTCGAGCACCGTCGCATCGGCCGACACCGACTGCGCCGACGCTGGCGAGGCCCGCTACTCCGCGCCGTCCGACGACTGCGACGACGCCGACGCGGGTGTGAACCCCGGCACCACCGAGACCGCGGGCGACGGCATCGACCAGAACTGCGACCTGGCCGAGGACTGCTACACCGACGCCGACGACGACGGCTACGCCAGCGACGACGGGGCCACCACGGTGTCCTCCGACGTGGACTGCGACGACAGCGGCGAGGCCACCCTCTCCGACCCGTCCGGCGACTGCGACGACGCCGACCCGGCCTACAACCCCGGCGCCACCGAGGCGTGCGACGACCCGAACGACTACAACTGCGACGGGTCGGTGTCGTACGTCGACAACGACGGCGACGGGTCGGCGGGCTGCGAAGACTGCGACGACGGCAACTCGCAGGCCTACCCGGGCGCCACCGAGATCGTGGCCAACGAGGTCGACGAGGACTGCGACGGTGGCGAGCTCTGCTACGTCGATGGCGACGGCGACGGCACCCGCGTCGACGACACCACCCTGGTGTCTGACGACGCGGACTGCGACGACGTCGGCGAGACCAACGGCGACGGCGCGACGGGCGACTGCAACGACGCCGATCCGGCCTACTTCCCCGGCGCGATCGAGGACGACTGCCTCGACCCGAACGACTACAACTGCGACGGCTCGGTGGGCTACGCCGACGAAGACGGCGACGGCTTCGCGGCCTGCGAAGAGTGCGACGACCTCAACGCGCTCATCAACCCCGACGGCACCGAGGTGTGCAACGACGCCGACGACGACTGCGACGGCGCGGTCGATGACGAAGCGTTCGACGCGGCCACCTGGTACGCCGACGCCGACGGGGACAGCTACGGCAACGCCGAGGTCACCGTCGCCGAGTGCGACCAGCCCGACAACTTCGTCGAAGACAGCTCGGACTGCAACGACGCCGAGGGCACCGTGCACCCCGATGCGGAGGAGGTCGCCGGCGACGGGATCGACCAGGACTGCGACGGGCAGGACCTCGAGGACACCGGCGACACGGGCGACACGGGCGACACGGGCGACACGGGCGACACCGGAACGGACACCGGCGACACCGACACCGACACGGGAGACGGCGTCGAGCCGCCGGACGTGGCGGGCGGCGGCGGCTGTGGGTGCGACTCGCGCGACGCGCAGGGCGCGGCTGGGGCGATGGCGCTGGGCATCGCGGCGCTCGCCGCC
>SXOM01000307.1 GCA_005776735.1 Pseudomonadota bacterium | reverse complement strand
GGCGGCGAGCGCCGCGGCGAGCGTCGGGAGCTCGGGCAGGTGGCGGCCGATCCGGATCAGGTCGCGCGCCTGCCGAGCCGGAATGTCGAGCGCACGGTCGGCGTAGTCGAAGACCGAGGCGTAGCCGAGCTCGGCGTAGAGCCGGCGGTCGGCCAACTCGGCCAACAGGACCGCGAGCTCGTGCTCGGCCTGGCGGTGGACGCGGCGGTTGTCGAGGAGGCGCTCATGGAGTTGGGTAGCAGCTTCGATTCGCATGAAGACCCCGTATCACGAGACTTTTTGTCCAAAATTCGCCCCTCCAGGATGCGCGGGGGCCCCCTCGGGAGGGGCGCGAAGACCCCCGGGGCCGTCGGAGGCGTTCTTGGGGCCTCTCCGGTCGTTTGAGGGGGTGTCCCGCGCCGGTCCCGGACCGCCCCGGATCGCCCCGGGAAAATCGGCGTGGAGTGGTCGAAAGCTATTTTCTCGTGCCCCACGTGGGGCAGGGACAAGACATCTGATCCCCCGGGCGTGAGGTAAACCCCACGGACGCCGGAGCGCACACCGGCGCGTGCCGCGCCCGAAGTCGCACTTGGGCAATTCTCTCGTGCCCCACGTGGGGCAGGGACAGGACGTCTGAAGTGAGGCGGTGCTAAACAGGTTCGCGGCGTCGCGCGATCATGCCTTGACGAGTCAATGCTTCCGGGTGATCGGGACGAGCACCCGGAGCGTTCGTGGCTCGCAGCAAGACCGGCCAGGCCATCCCCGCCCATCGGCGGACCGCAGGGGCGTTGGAGGACCTCGGCGCATTCGGAGAGGAGCGCCACGTGTCCGGCGACCTGCTTGCGTGGCGACGTGCTCGGGCCATCCTGAGCTACGCGGCCGGGGAGCGCGTGGTCGCGATCGCGCTTCACCTCGGCGTGGGGCGCGCGACGGTGAACGACTGGCTCCGCTGGTACGCACGCGAGGGCGCCGCCGGACTTCTGACGGCGAAGCCGGGGAAGTCCGTTTCGCGGCTGTCTCCGACGCAGCGTGACGAGTTGGGTCGGGTGTTGGACGAGGGCCCCATCGCGGCGGGGCTGGAGACCGCGATGTGGACCGGGAAAGGCGTAGCCGCCGTGATCCAGCAACGGTTCGGCGTCAGCTACCACCCCCAGAGCGTCGCCAGGTTGCTCCACGAGATGGGTTTCTCGGTTCAGCGCCCGCGGAAGCGCCTGGCTCGCGCCGATGCAGAGGCGCAGTCGACCTGGGTGCGCGAGCGGCTTCCCGGCGTGAAAAAAAACCGAGGAGTGTGGAGGAGTAGTCGTCTTCGAGGACGAGGCATCCTTCTGGGTGGACGGCACGCTGCACCAGACCTGGTCGCGCGTCGGCATGCAGCCGCGCCGCCGAGCCCGCGGCGATGCGGTAGTGGTTGCGCCCCGCGTCCCCACCGCGGGCGCGACCCTCCGCGAGGTTCAGCACCACCGAGTCGGCGGCGCGCTGAAGCTGATCCCGCAGGTGGCTCCGGCCCGCAGGGATCCGGAGCGTGGCGCACGCCCGCGCGACCTCCAGGCCGAGCTTGTAGACATCGAGGTTCTCATGGTCGAACCGGTACTCCATCGCAGCCTCCAGCGGGCCGCGGGTTGAGTCCTCCAGACCGGGTGGTACGCGGCACCGCCCGGTCTGGAGGACGTGCGATGGGGCCGCGCCCGGAACGACCCCGCGGCCCGATGGGGGCGACGGTGGCATCGGGCGTCGGGCCCGAGCGTCGCACATCGAAACTCGATAGTCGACTATCGATGAGCGACTCTCGACCCTCGAACGACTCGATGGCTACGAAGCGCCGCGAACCAGTTTAGAGCTCCTGGACGTACGCGGAAATTGCCCTCTCCACCGCCCGGAGCCGCCGAATTCCGGACGCCGCGCGCCGCCCGCGCGCCGCGCCCCTCCGCGCGGCGCCCTCCCGCCCGGGCGCCACGCGGCGAGCAGGTGCACGATCCGCCCAGTCACTCGGGCGCGAAGGTCAGCTCGGCCAGGTAGAGTTGGGTGCCGTCCGGGCTGGTCTGCGCCGCGAGCCACGAACGATCGGGATCGTCGAGCGGCGACGTGTAGTTCGCGAACGTCCACGCGTGTTCGCCCGTGCGCCAGGCCGAGGGGAAGCTCGTGTCCCCCACGCCGGGGATGTCCTGCACCCACACGACCGCCCGGGTGTCCGGATCGATCCGGTACAACGCGCTCCGCTTCGGCCGGGACGAGTACGGCGCCATGCCCTCGTCCTGCCCGTACGGCCCCCCCACGTCCCGACGGGCGAGCAGGTACAGGTCGTTGCCGTGGCGCAGCAGCTCGGGCGAATCGTACCGCTCGGGGTCGGACACCGTGGGGCAGGTCCACGCGCTCCAATCGTCGGCCGGGGCCGTACACACCTTGCTGCCCTTGCCCGTGGTGTCCCCGTCTTCGTTCCGCGTGACCGCCCACAACGAACCGTCGCGCGCGATCTCGAACGCCGCCTCGGAGTCGCCGCCCATCGACACCGGGTCGGCCCCCAGCGGCGCCCAGCTCCGCCCCTGGTCGACCGAGGTCTCCAGGTGCATACTCAACTTTCCGTCCCCGTAGTGGTCGCCCGAGTAGGCGGTGCGCAGCGCCAGGCCCGCGCGCACCTTCACGTCCCACGGGACCTTCTCCCCCTCGGAGATCGTCTCCGCGGTCCACTGGCCGAGCCCACACCGCTCGGCGCGCCACACCGCGTGCGGCTCGAACGCGAACGGGTTGCTGCCCGCTTCGAAGAAGCTCAAGGACAGCACGCCGTCGCGCACCAGGAACGCCGGCTCGCGCACGTCGGCCCCGACCGAGAACGTCGCCTCGTGGTCCCACGGGGCGCCCCCGGTGGCGGAGGACATCACGTGCAGCTCGGTCTCGGCGCTCGCGAAGTGGGTGGGCGCCGAGCGCCACGCGACGAACGTGCGGCCCCCCGCGAGCGCGATGGCGACGTTGTTGTTGGCCGCCTGGGGCTGCACCGGCAGGCCCTCGCCGGGTACGATCCAGGCCGGCTCGGACACCGAGGGCACCCAGGCCACTCCGGTGTCGACCGTCCAGGCGGCCGGATCGTCCGACGGTGTTTCCGTGAGCGAGGCGCAGACCTCCGGCGGCGCCGGCGTGTCGCAGCCCACCAGCGCGAGCGTCGAGAACCAGAGGTACCAACGGCGAAGCATCACCGCGCGAACCTACCCGTCGGCGGGGGCGTTGACGACCCTCGCCGCCGAGTCGCCGCGCGGCTAGGGGGGCGCGTGCTCCTCGCCTTGTCCCTGGCCGCCGCGCAGGACGACGCCGCCACCCGTGCGCGCGCCGCGCAGCGTGTCGGCGACGTGGTCGGCGAGGCCGCGGCGTGCGCCGAGGACACCACCGGCAGCTACTGCAGCGAGCGCGTGCGGTGGCTCGACGCCCGGCGCGACGCCGACGGCGGCCTCTCCACGCTCGCGGCGCTCGAGGCCGTGC
>SXOM01000306.1 GCA_005776735.1 Pseudomonadota bacterium | reverse complement strand
GTCGCGGCGCGCCGTCCTACCGGGCTCGGGAGAGGGGGGCGACCGGGAGGCCGGCGGCGCGCAGGCCCGTGCGCACGCCCGCGATCGGGTTGGCGATACCGGTCGATGGAGGGCCGTTCTTGCCGACCAGGTGCAGCCCGACCAGCTCGCCGTCGAGGTTGAGCACCGGCGCGCCGTCGGTCGCCAACATCCGCGTCGGCGCGAGCAGCTCGTAGTGCAGGCGCCCGGGCTGGCTCGCGGTCACCTTCGCGAGGTGTCCCGTACCGAACTTGTCGACCGTGGCTGTCGTGAGACACACCCAGTCGCCCACCGCGGGTGCCCGGTCCGCCAACGGAACCGCCTGCGGCGTCGGTGCCCCGGACGGGTCGGCGGGCGCCAGGTCGGTCGCGTCGAACACCGCGAGGTCGAGATCGACCCCCCGCTCGCTCGGCGCCGCCCCCGGCACCACGCGCGGCGGACCGAGACGGAACATCGCCGCACCCGAGTCCTGGTCGTGGAGCACCACCGCTTCGACCGCGGTCGGCAGCTCCTCGGGCGTGAGCTGGCGGTCGAGCACCCCGCCGGCGGGGGAGAAGAGGTGGTGCGCCGTGAGGAGCACCCGCGTGCCGCCCGCGTCGACCAGCACCGCCTTCCCGGCGCCGTAGCCCGCCCCGTCGGTGAGCTGGAAGAAGGGCGAGCTCACGGTGCCGACGGTCAGCGCCGGACACGTGGGCAGCGTCGGCGCCGCGGGGGCCGCGGTGAGCGGAGCCTCGGGCGCGGGGCTGGAGCAGGCGACGAAAACCACGGCGGCGACGGACGATCGCATGCGGCGGGCTATCCCCTTCGCCGACGCCGGAGCAGGGCGGCTGCCCCCACCAGCGCACCCGTCGGCCAGGGCGTGCCGGTCGAACAGCCACAGTCCGGGTCCGGATCGGGCGGGGTGGGGTCGCCGGTGTCGTGCGCGCAGCCCGAGGCCGCGTCGAGCCAGGTGGCGTCGGGCTCGTCGGCGTCGGTGCAGCCGTCCCCGTCGCTGTCCTGGTCGAGCGCGTTGGGGACCCCGTCGTGGTCGGGGTCGGGGTCGGCGGCGTCTTCGGCGGTCGTCGGTCGGCCGTCGCCGTCGTCGTCCGCTTCGCGGCGGTTGGGCACCCCGTCGTGGTCGCTGTCGAGGTCCGCTTCGTCCGCGTCGCCGCGGCCGTCGCCGTCGCTGTCCCGATCGAGGTGGTCCGGCGCGCCGTCTGCGTCGGTGTCCATCGTTGCGCCGTCGGCGCTCTCTTCGGCGGTGGGCACGCCGTCGTCGTCGTCGTCGGGGTCGGCGGCGTCGATGGCGCCGTCGTCGTCGGAGTCCGTCGGGGTGGCGGGGTCGCCGAGCTCGTCCCCGTCGCGGAGACCGTCGCCGTCGGTGTCCGCCACGGTCGGGTCGAGGCCGTGGCGGCGCTCGGCGGTGTCCGGCGCGCCGTCGCCGTCGGCGTCGGTCGTCTCGTCGGCGCCGTCGCAGTCGGCGTCCACGCCGTCGTCGGGGTCGTCGGCGCCGGGGTGGATGGCGGCGTCGTCGTCTGCGCAGTCGTCGGGGGCCGCCGCCCAGCCCGGGGGCGCGCGGCACGCCACCCACGTCGCCGCGTCGGTGCCCGCACCGTCGCCGTCGAGGTCCTCGTACCAGGTGGGGAGCCCCGTCGGGTCGAGCGTGTCGTCGTCGTCGTCGACCCGGCCGTCGCAGTCTTCGTCGCCCCCGGGCTCGCCGCACACCTCGTGGCCGAGCGGGCTCGTGTCGGCGTCACCGTCGTCGCAGTCGGAGGCGTCGGTGGTGCCGCCCGCGGGCACGGTGCAGGCTTGGGCCTCGGTGGCCGGGTCGCCGAACCCGTCGGCGTCGGCGTCGACGTAGACGCTGAACGGTTCGCACCCCGCTTCGCACACGTAGGGCACCGCCTCCGCGCAGTCGCGGTCGACCCACTGTCCGGCGCCGTCGTCGGCGAACGCGGCGCAGTCTTCGTTCCCGCCGTAGTCGTTCGGCTCGCCGGTGCGCCAGTCGGTGTAGGTCGACGGGCTCGCACCCTCCCACACGAAGGTGCCCTCGGCGGCGCGGTCGTTGGCGCCGAGCCACCACCGGTGGTCGGGATCGGCCGCGTCGGCCGTGGACCACGCCCAGGCCGACTCGGCCGCGTCACGCAGGTCGAGCAGGTGGTAGCCCCAGGCGGCGCACGCGGCCTGGGCGTCGGGCCACGCGGCCGCGGTGACCACGAAGAAGTAGGCGTGGTCGTCGTACCAGGCCGCTTCGCCGGGGCAGCCGGCCCCCTGGTCGATCACCCCGTCACAGTCGTCGTCGGCGCCGTCGCACGCTTCGGCCGCGCCGGGGAACACGGTGTCGTCGTCGTCGTCGCAGTCGGTGCCCCGGTCGACCCCGTCGCCGTCGGCGTCTTCGTCGGAGTCGCCTGCGCAGTCGGCGTCCACCCCGTCGTACGCCGCGTCGGGCGCCCCCGGGAAGACGGCGCCATCGGCGTCGTCGCAGTCCCCGGGGGCCGCGACGTGGGACGCGGGGGCGCCGGCACAGTCTTCGGCCGGCGCGGTGTCGTCGCCCCACCCGTCGCCGTCGGCGTCGGCGTACCACGTGCAGGAGTCGGCGCCGGTGCAGTCGTCGTCGACACCGTCGCCGGCAAGGTCGACCGCGTCGGGGCTCACCGTCGGGTCGGCGTCGTCGCAGTCCGTCTCGGGGGCGGCGCCCGCCGGTGCGTCGCAGGCCGCGACCGGGGTGCCGGCGTGGCCGTCGCCGTCGGCGTCCACGTAGAACGTGGAGAAGCTGCCCGCGTCGACCCCGGGGTCGGCGTCGTCGGCGGTGCCGTCGCAGTCCTCGTCGGTGTCGGCGCCGTCGCACACCTCGACCGCGGCGGGGTTCACCGCGGGGTCGGCGTCGTCGCAGTCGGTGCCGTCGTCGATGTAGCCGGCTTCGTCGGCGCACACCCGGGTTGGCGAGGCGGCGTCGCCGAAGCCGTCGGTGTCATCGTCGGGGTAGCGGGTCGAGGTCGCACACCCCGCTTCGCACACATAGGCCGCGGTGGCGGTGCAGTCCTTGTCGTTCCACGCGCCGCCACCGGCCGGGGCGTACCACGCGCAATCTTCGCCGCCGGCGTAGTCGTTGGGCTCGCCCGCCCGCCAGTGGGTGTAGGGGCTGTCGCTCCCGCCGTCCCACGCCCAGGTGCCTTCGGTGGCGGTGTCGGTGTAGCCGAGCCACCAATTCGTGCTCGACTCCGCCTCGGCCGCGGTCCACACCCACAGGTCCTCGGTGGCGTCGTCGACGTCGGCGAGGTGGTAGCCCCACCCCGCGCAGGCGGCCTGGGCATCGGCCCAGGTGGCCGCGGCGGTGCAGAACAAGAACGGGTGCCGCCCGTCGTGCGCAGGGGTGCACGCGCACCCTTCTTCGTCGATCTGGCCGTCGCAGTCGTCGTCGCCCGCGTTGCAGGCTTCGCTGGCGTCGGGGTGCACGTCGGGGTCGGTGTCGTCGCAGTCGAGGCTGTCGTCCCAGCCGTCGGCGTCGAGGTCGGCGGCCTTCGCCGACGCGACGTGCCCGCCCGGCTCGGCCGGCCGCTCGGGTGCGCACGCCGCCAGCACGCCGAGGAGCAGGGCCCAACGGCGTGCGCTCATCGACGCCCCCGCGTGCTTACCAGACGCCGTTGGTGATCTGAATGGTGTACTCCTGGCAGGAGTACGCGGTGGTGGACCGGTAGACGTGCACCACGTAGCTGGAGCTGAAGTCTTCGCAGTCGTTGTAGGTCGAACCGGCGTTGGCGCAGGTGCGGGTGTCGGCGGGGATGGTGTGGCTGCCGTCGCCCTGGTCTTCCTGGTAGACCTCGTACTCGGTGTAGCCGGCACCCTCGGGGTCGGTCGAAGACCCGGACCCGCACTCCAGGTAGGTGTCGCCGCATCCGCCGTCGTATACCGCGAACGTGTACTCGCTGGTGCCCGCCGTCATCTCGACGTGGAAGCGGTACGGGTTGTAGTCGCTCGAGTAGGTGTTGCTCGTGTCGATGTAGTACCAGTCCTCGTCGGACGAATCGAGGATGTTGCCGGTGAACTCGATGGTCGTGGAACCATCGGAGCCCAGCGTGGACCAGTCGGCCACCGCGTCGGCGCAGGTGTCGCCGTAGGTGGTCGTGTCCTCGTAGTCGTCGCCCGGGTCGCACACCTCGGTGCCGACGACGTTGGAGACGCCCGAAGTGTTCCCCGAGGTGTCGGTCGCGGTGGCGTAGAAGGTGTAGGTCTCGCCGGCGACCAGGGCTTCACTGAAGGTGAACGTGCCCGCCCCGTTGGCGGTGGTGGTGTCGGTGGTGATGCCCGTGGAGCTCGAGATGTACAGCACCACCGTGGCGAACGGCTCGGTGCTGCCGCTGATCGTCACCGACGCGTCGTTGCGGTAGGGGTCGGGCGTGTTGAGGATCGGGGCGTCGGGCGGCGTGTAGTCGCCCACCACCGACGAGTCGCTGCCGCCGGCGCTGGTGGCGGTGCCGTCGGAGGCGGTGACGGTGCACACCCACGTCTCGCCGTCGCTGGTGTAGGCCTCGGCCACCGTGTCGGAGGTGACCGCGCTGGCGACGCCGTTGACGGTCCACGCGTAGGTGTAGGTGAGCGCGTCGCCATCGGCGTCGGTGGACGCGATGGTGATGGTGCACAACAGGTCGTCGTCGTCTTCCGGGTAGTTGGGCGTGACGTCGACGCTCGGCGCGGTGGGCGTGCTGTTCTGGATGACACGGGTGCCCGAGGTGACCGCGGTGCCGCGGTCCCGGCCGTCGTACGGCGTGATGTCGACGGTGACGCTGTCGCCCTTGACGAAGTAGTCGCCGGCGAGCGTGACGTCGGTGGCGCCGGAGATCGCGGTGCCGTTGAGTGACCACTGGTACTCGTACGCTTCGGTGTCGCCGTCGGGGTCGGACCAGCCGGACGGGTTCGCGGTGAGCGTGTCGTCGGTGTAGGCCGTGGCCGGCGTGATCGTGGCGCTGGTCAGCGACGGGGGGCCGTTGCCGATGGTGGCCGAGTCGGAGCCCGCCGGCCCGTCGATCGCCCCGTCGTTGGGCACCACGTACACCGTCCAGATGTCGCCGCGGGTGGTCGCGCTCGCGGGCAGCGGGTTGGACGTGAGACCCGAGTCGATGCCGTTGAGGTACCAGAAGTAGGTGTAGGTGACCGTGTCGCCGTCGACATCGTAGCTGGGGGTGTCGATCACCACGGTGAGCGCGTCGCCCGAGCCCGCGGGGTCGGGGTCGATGTGCACCACGGGCGCTTCGGGCGACTCGTTGATGTACAGGGTGGCGCTGTCGCGCGAGGTGATGCCGTCGGTGTCGGTGGCGTAGACGGTGATGGTGTGCACACCGTGGCTGAGGCCGTCGTAGGTGAAGCTCGCGACGCCGTCGCTGCCTGCGCCTTGCGACGAGAAGGCGCCGTCGAGGTCGGACTCCCACGAGAAGGTGAGCTCGTCGGGGTCGTCCTCGGCGTCGGTGACCTCGGCTTCGAAGTAGACGATGTCGCCGATGTTGACGCGGTCGCCCGAGGCGGGGCTGATGAGGTTCAGGTCGGGCTTGGCGCCCGCCGCCACCACGATCGTCGTGGTGTCCGAGCCCGTGCGCCCGGTGGAGTCGGTGACCGTGAGGACGATCTCGTGTTCGCCTTCGGTCAGCATCTGGGTGCCGGTGGTCTTCCCGTCGCTGGACGGGGTCGCCGACACACCGAGCACCCCGTCGAGCGACGACTTCCACTCGACGGTCATGGACTCGGGGAGGTCCTCGCCGTCGGCGACCAGGCCTTCGAACAACGTGAGCTGGTTGGCGTAGTATTCACCGCCGAACTCGGGGGTGACGATCTCCGCGGTGGGGGCGTCGTTCTTGTTGACGGTGATGTCGGAGGTCGCGACCGCCGACTCGCCGTCGGGGTTGATGGCGGTGATGCTGATCTGCGCCGTGCCCCGGGCGAACACCGTGGTGCACTCCGAGATGCCGTTGATGTCGAAGACCGCGCCTTCGCACACCGCGCCGCCGTTGACCGCCCAGCTGGACGAGATGCTGGACAACGACGTCTCGTACACCTCGTCCACCACGCGCGCGCGCATGTTGACCGTGACGCCTTCGTTGACCGAGGCGCCGCTGGTGGGCGTCTCGATCGTGACGACCGGCGGCTTGGTGAATTTGGTGACGTTGTTGTTGTTCTCGCACGCAGCGAGCACGAGCAGCACGATGCTGAAGGGGAGGGCGGGCCGGATGAGACACCTCCGAAGCTCGCAGTATACCTCTTGCGGCGCCATCGTGGGGCGCACGACCGATGCGCGCCGCGATCACTCCTCGCCGATGGCCTCGACCGGGCAGCTCTCCAACGCGAAGCGGAACAGCTTCTCCTCGTCGGGACGCAGCTCGCGGACGTACGCCAACCGCTCCTCGTCACGGCCGAAGATCTCCGGCGAGATGTCGGTGCACGTGTCGCAGCTGATGCACGAGCCGTCCACGAACCAGCGGCCGGGGGCGTTCTTGGGGTGGCGGGACTTCGGATCGGCCATGCGGGGCCTTAGCCGACCCCGCGACGCGCGCGCTACCGGCGGCCCTGCACGACCTTGGCGCTCTCGTCGTGTCCGCCGCCCACCGAGCCGCCCGCGGGGCTGCGCAGCCCGTGGTCGTCGGGCTGCTCGTCGCTGCGGAGCCCCTTGCGCGCGCGGATCCGCGCGACCAGCTCGGGCTCGGGCTCGCGGCGCAGGACGGCGCGCATCACCGCGACCGGGTCGCCCGCGATCGGGAAGAGCTCGGCGGGATCGTAGTGGTAGTTCATGCTGTACAGGCCGGCGCACACCGGGTCCAGCGCGCACGCGTCGCAGGCTTCGGACTTGCCGTGCAGGAACTGCTTCTGCAGGACGAAGCCCTTCCGGTCGAGGAACCGGATGCAGCGCTCCTCTTCCTTGACGATCTTCCGGGTCTCGGTGGAGCAGTGCGCGAACTCCGGCATGTAGCAGAGCGGCACCCGCTCCGCGCGAAAGCTCCGTCCCGACGCCGCGATGAGCCGCATCGCCCGGCGCAGCGAGAGCTCGAACTCGCCCAGGCGCGGGATCACGTCGGGGTTCTTCTCCGCGCGGTTCATGTTCGGGTCCATGTTGTTCCACACGAAGTGCCGGACGACCGGGTGTCGGCCGATGATCCACCCGACCGTCTCGTCGAGGTGGTCGCTGTTGAACGCGTTGATGACCGTGTTGATGTCGGCGGTGATGCCGAGTGTTGCCACGTTCTGCAAGGCGCGGTCGAGGTTGTCGAAGGCGCCGGGCGTCTGGGTGATGAAGTCGTGCACCGCCGGGCGGCTCGAGTGCAGGCTCAGGTGCAGGTGCGTGAGCCCCGCGTCGACGAGCGCCCCGAGGAAGTCGGGCTCGCACACCCGCTGCCCGTTGGTGATCATCCGGATGAACAGCCCCTTGGACCGGCTGTAGTGCACCGCGGGGAACAACAGCGGCGCGATGGTCGGCTCGCCGCCGGTGAGGATGACCCCGTCGTAGCCACGCTCCACCAGGTCGTCGATCGTCGCGTGCAGCTCGGCCTCGCTGAGCTCCACACCGCTCGGTGGGTTGCTGCAGAACCGACAGGCCTGCTTGCACTCGCGCGTGAGCTGGACGTACCCGAGGTTGGCCAACGCACCCTCCGTCGACGAGGTAGCACGAGGCGGGCCCTTCGGGGCGATGCGGCGCGACCGGACCCGACGGCGGCGTAGTCCG
>SXOM01000305.1 GCA_005776735.1 Pseudomonadota bacterium | reverse complement strand
GCCCCGGCTCGCGGGCCGGGCGACCCGCGGCGGCCGGGGCGCGGGTCGGCGTGGTCGGGGCGGGGTCCAAACGCTGCGTTGGCGGCGAACGAACACGAAGTCACCTCCGGGTCCCGCCGCGACACCCGGCTGCCCGGGGCCGCCGGCGGCCACCGGCCAGCGGTCAGAATGCAGCGCCGTGTCCGCTCGCGCGCCCCACCGGCGTCTCCGGCTCACCCCGGAGCCCCATGGGCACGCACCCGCCGACCCCCGCCCGCGCCCGCGGCGATCGTGCCCCGGAAGCCCCCCCGCACGCGACGGCCACCGAGACGCCGGAGCGCGCGCTGGCGAACCTCGAGCGCCTCCTGGCCAGGACCCCGCCCGCCGCCGACGCCGACGTGGTCGCCGGACTCGAACGGGCCCGCGCCGCCGGCGTGGGCCGCGCCGACCCGCGCCTGGTGCGGCTGCTCACGAAGCGGCCCGAGGTGATCCGCGTCGGGAAGGCGTGGTCTGGCCTGCGCAAAGCGATCCGGGCGGCGCAGGCCGACGAGCGCCCGGCGCCGATGAGCCTCGCCAAGGCGGGCGCAGCGCTCGACCCGGCGTGGCCCGGTTTCCGCCACACCGAGGGCAAGCGCGTCGCCATGGTCGGCGGCGACCTGCGCGAGGAGCGACGCGACCGCCTGGAAGCCGAGTTCCGGCTCGCGAAGCTGGACTGGGTCGCCGGCACCCAACACCGGCAGGTGCAGGCGCTCGGCGAACGGATCCGGCGCGGCAGCATCGACCTGGTCTGGGTGCTCACCGCCTACTGCTCCCACAGCGTCAGCGACCTGGTCACCGACGCCGCCGCCGCGGCCAGGGTCCGATGCGTGAACGTCCGCTACGGGTATGGCGTGCAGAACGTCCGACAGGCCTTGGACACGTTGGGGGCCGACGGACTGAACAGACCCGTCCCCGACCGCTCGCCGGGGCCGACGTCGCCCCCGACGCGGGCCGCACGCCCGCCCCGGCGCGCTTCGGGACGGGCCCGGTGCGGCCCCCACAGGTGTGGTACGCTGTGACCCTTGCCCACGGGCGCGGGAGGTCGGTTGTCCGAACGCTGGTCCTTGTTCCTCGATGAATCCGGTGATTTCTCCAACGGTGTCACCTCGTGGGTGGGCGGTGTGCTCGTGGAGGCCTCGGCGGCGGCCCTCGGGCGCCGAAAGTTGCCCGAGGAGTTCGAGCGGATCTACGGTCCGGGGCCGTACCCGCCCCACGCGTCGCACCAGAACATCCCCGCCGCCGCCGCGCTGCACGCGGCGTGGGTGCCGCGGGGCCGCGCGTCGGTCTTGGCCGAGGGCGCCCTCGCGGCGGAGCGCCGGGCGGAGCTGAGGGCGGCGGCCGACGTCCTGGCGGCGGGGGCCGGGAGCGACGTGTTGGCCAAGGTGCGGGCCGGGGCGCGACCTTCCTACGACGACCTCCAGCACGCCGACGACGTGCTCCAGGAGGAAGCGCCGCACCTGCGCCACGTCCTGAGCCACCTGCAGGGCGAACGGCAACGGCAGATGGGCGACCTCGTCGCGCGGTTGTTCGGCCGGTTGGAGGGGCGCGCGAGCTACGTCGGGGCGCTCGGCGACGGCGGGGCGCCGGGGCCGGAGACCGCACCCGGCCACGTGCGCGAAGACGCCTACGTCCGCGCGCTCTCGGTGGTGGCCGAGCGGGTCGCGCGCCTCGGTGGCGACGTGGTGATCGACGTGCACGTGCTCACGCGCGACGTCGAGGTGGGCGGGTTCCCCAAGCCGCTGGCGCTCAACGCCCACTTCGTCCGCCAGCTCGCCGAGGCGGCGTGCGCGCGGGTCGGGGGGCGGGTGCGGTTCCGCCCGGCGCCCGCCATCCAGCGGTACGCCGACCACCCGAGCGACGACCTGCCGTTCCACCCGATGTTGGCGATCGCCGACTGGGTCACCAACCGTGTGCGGCCGGTCCTCCACAAGCACCACCACTCCTGGGCGACGGTCACCAACACGCTGGTGGCGCGGAGCATCGCGCCGAGCGAAGCCGCGCTCAACCGCCGGGTGCGCGGGCGCGAACGGTTGGGGCCGCTCCCCACCATCGCGGCCGCGGGACCCCTCGAAGCCGCGGTCCGGGACGCGTTCGCGGGGCAACCGGAAGGCGCGCTGCCACCGGGGTGGGCCGGAGACCAGGCCCGCGCCTGGGTCGCGGCGGCAAGGCGGTGGGCATGACGCCGCACGAGGTGGTCGAGCGCCTCCGGGCCGACCGCGGGGACGGCCCGGCGTGGACGGAGCTGCGGGCGCTCCTCGCCCGGTTGGCGGCGCGGGTCACCGACGACCCGACCCTCCGGGAAGCGGCGGCGAAGGCCGTGGAGGAGAAGCTGGAGGAGCAGGTCCTGGCCGGCGACCTCGACCCGATCGCGTCGCCCGTGGCCTACTTCTCCAAGGCGCTGCGGTGGCGGGTGGTCGACCTGGTCCGCCGTCGCAAACGGCAAGATGCCGCGGCCCAGCGGGCGGCCGTCGCCGAAGCGGCGCGAATCGTCGCCGTTGCCGCCGAGCCCGAACCGCCGAACGCGGAGACGCTCGCGGTGCTGGAGCGTGCTCACCAGAAGGCCCGCGCCAACCGCGACCCGTGGCAGCGCGACCACCTGGACCACGCGTGGGCCCAGATCCTCGCGATCCACGTCTTCGGTCGCACCCTGCGCGAGCTCGTGACCGAGGAGCTCGCGGCCGCCGGCAGAGGCGGCGCCGACCCCGAGGCCGTCCGCCTCGGCGTGCAGCGGGCCCACAAGGCCCACGAGCGCGCCCGTCGCGACATCTTCGAGGCGTTGGAACAGCTCAGCGCCCGCGGCCACCTCGACGCGGACTCTGCCGCCGAGGCGCGCGCCGCCATGTCGAGCCTGCGAAGGCGTCAGGTACACCCGCCCTCCGGCGTCTCCGGAGCCAAGGAGTCCGCCGATGTCCCATGAGCCCTCCGTCGGCACCCTCCTCGGGTTCGACGACGACACCGAGCTGCGCGTGACCGCCCAGGTGGTGCTCGGCGCCGCCGCCCCTCCCGAGGGGTCCACGCGGGCCACGCTCGCGGCCCTGCTCACGGTGTTCAACGTCTGGCGACCGGCGTTCGACGCCCACGCCGAGATGCAGGTGTATGTTCCGCAAGACGGAAGTGCGCACCTCGCGCTCGCCGCCGAGGCGGTGGTCGAGGTTCGCGCCGGCGTGCCCGTGGGCGACGGCGAGCTGGTGGGGTTCGACGCCCGCGCCGGCCGGGTGCTGGTGAAGATCGTCGACGATCTGGGCGCACACTGGGCGGTGCACGCCCACGACGGGGTGGTCGAGCTCCTCGCCCTCCCCCAAGCCGACGCGCTCGCCGAGCTCGAGCCGCCGGGCGCCGCGCCGGCCCCGCTCCCGGCTCCGGCCGTCGGTGCGTGGAGCGCGGCCTCGGGAGCGGCGCCGTGGCTCGCCGCCGCGAGCAGCGCGT
>SXOM01000304.1 GCA_005776735.1 Pseudomonadota bacterium | reverse complement strand
CGCTGCCGTTTTGGGGCCCCGGCCCGGAGCGCGCGCCGGCCGCGGGGTCGCCGCCCACCCGCGATCGGCTCGATCGCAGCGCGCTGCGCGCCGGCCTCGGCCCGACGAGTGGCCGGTCGCGGCGCAGCGCCCTCAAGTCTGTTTCGGCGTGACCGATTCGGCCGGTATGACGATCAACGGAATCTACGGAGCCGATCAACTCGCCGCCGCGCAGGCGGCCGAGTCGGCGGCGACCGACGACCTGGACAAGGACGCGTTCCTGAAGTTGTTGACCACCCAGCTCCAACACCAGGACCCGCTCAACCCGATGGAGAACGCGGAGTTCGTGGCGCAGCTCGCGCAGTTCTCCTCCCTGGAGCAGCTCCAGGGCATCTCCGACGGGATGGAGAGCCTGTACCTGGTGAACATGTCGATGAACAACGCCGCGCTCACCGGGCTCATCGGCAAGGACGTCGTCGCGACCGGCGACCAGTTCCACTACGCGGGCGAAGGCGACACCGCGCTGCACTACGACGCCGCGAGCTCGGCCACCGAAGCGACCGTGACCATCACCAACGAGGACGGCAAGGTCGTCTACACGGGCGCGATGGGCGCGGTGCCGCAGGGCCAGGCCGCCTGGACGTGGGACGGCAAGGACCAGAACGGCCAGGCCTGCCCCGAAGGCGACTACAGCTTCGCCATCACCGCCACCGACGCCGACGGCAACGAGGTCGAGGTGACCGAGCAGATGGTCGGCCGCATCGACGGGATGGACCTCTCGAGCGGATCGCCGCTGTTGACCATGAACGGTCTCACCGTGGACCTCAGCTCGGTGCAGAGCCTCGAAGAAGCCGAAACCGAACCGGAATGAACCCCGAAACCCTGGAGTAGACCCATGTCGCTTTTCTCGACCCTCAACGTCGGCTCGGCCGGCCTCGGCGTGTCCAGCACCTGGATGAACGTCATCGGCGACAACATCTCGAACCTCAACACGACCGGGTACAAGGGCGGGCGGGCGTCGTTCAGCGACTTCCTCCCGCAGCAGGTCTTCGGGGTCAACGGCGGCGGCCAGATCGGCGCCGGCGCGGTGACGGGGGCGGTCAACACGCTCTTCGGTCAGGGGTCGCTCGAGACCACCGACAACGCGCTGGACATGGCCATCACCGGCGGCGGCTTCTTCGTCGTGAGCGACGGCGTGCAGGACTTCTACAGCCGGTCCGGCGAGTTCGGCCTGGACGACGAAGGCTACGTCGTCAACGGCGCCGGGCTGCGCGTGCAGGGCTACTCGGGCGACGGCGTGGCGGTGTCCGCTGCGCTCGGCGACCTGAAGATCCCGACCGACGATCTGCCCGGCACGGCCACGGAGAACGTGGTCGTCGAGGCCACGCTCTCGGCCGACGAGGACGTCGCCACCGACGTGGCGGCGCTCGACTTCTACGGGACCGGGAGCGGCACGAGCACGCTCGTCGACGCCGGCAGCGCCGCACAGTTCACGACCTCGACCACCGTGTACGACAGCCGCGGCGTGGGCCACGACGTGACCCTGTTGTTCGAGCGCAGCGGCGCCGACGAGTACACCTGGCGCGCGGTCGTCGACGCCAGCGAGGTGTACGACAGCACCGGCACCCAGTACACCACCGACAGCGGCTACGCGTTCGAGGTGGCCACCGGCACGGTGACCTTCGACAGCGACGGCAACCTGTCGAGCACGACCCAGACCGACACCTCCGCCAGCGCGAGCTGGACGTTCGGCGGCACCGACACCCCCGCGATCAACTTCGACTTCGGCATGGACAGCGCCGGCACCGAGACCGACGGCGTCCTCTCGATGTCGGGCGAAGAGTCGGCCCTGACCGCGATCGCCCAGGACGGCACGATGTCGGGCCAGCTCACCGGCCTCTCGGTCGGCAGCGACGGCACGCTCACCGGCTCGTACACCAACGGCGAAGACGTGGAGATCGGCCGCGTGGCGCTCGCGTCGTTCCAGGCGGAGACGGGCCTGGAGCGCATCGGCAACTCGCTGTTCCGCGCCACCCCGGCGGCGGGCGAAGCGGCGGTCGGCGCCGCGGAGAGCGGGGGTCGCGGCACGATCTCGGGCAACTCGCTCGAGAAGTCCAACGTCGACCTCGAGACCCAGTTCGTCCAGATGATCACCGCACAACGTTCGTACCAGGCGTCGAGCAAGGTGATCAGCACCGCCAACGACACCCTCCAGACCCTGCTCCAGCTCGTCTGACGTAGACCGACTTCCGCGAGGACTCCACGATGGACGAAGAAGAGATCGACACCCCGAAGCCCAACAAGCTCAAGGCGATGCTGCCCCTGGTGGGCATGCTCGCCCTCGGCCTCGGCGGCGGCTACGGCGCGTCGTTGGCCATGGCGCCGGCCGCCAGCGAAGAACCCGCTGCCGAAGAGGGCGAAGCCCACGTCGAGGCCGCCGAGGGCAGCCACGGCGAAGGCCCCGCCGAAGCGGGGCACGGCGAAGCCGCGCCCGCCGAGGGCCACGGCGAAGCCACCGCGGACGCGGGCGACCACGCCGCGCCTGCCCCGAAGCGCCCGCTCGGTTCGGCCGAGCTCCTCAACCCGACGGTCACCAACCTCGGCCCGTTCACCATCAACCTCCGCGGGAGCGGCGGCGGACGGGTGCTGCGGCTCGAGGTGCAGATCGACCACGACGAAGCCGCCGCCGACCAGGTGCAGGTGCTCGCGCCCCGCCTGCGCGACAGCATCATCACCGCGGTGAGCGACTACACCTGGTCGGAGCTCGAGGGCACCGACGGGAAGACGCGCCTGAAGGACGAGCTGCTCACCCGCCTCAATGGGATCACCGACCCGGTCCGGGTCAACGCCGTCTACCTGACGCAGTTCGTGGTGAGCTGAAATGTCGACCGCCGTACTCGCCCAGGACCGTGAGCTGCAGGCTTCCCTCCCGCTGATGGAGGACTGCCTGCGGCACGCCGTGCGCCGGTTGCGCACGCGGATGCTCACCCGCTCGGGCATGGACACGCCCTGGCGGGTGATCCAGGTCCGCCTGTGCGCGGTCGGCGAGCTGCTGGACGAGCCCGAGGTGCAGAACGGCGCGGCGTGGGCCGGCTTCTACGTGGAGCGGGGCTCTGCGTCGGGCTTCGCCGTACTCGAAGGGCCGCTCCTCGCGCGCTTGACGGCGCGGTTGTTCGGCGACCCGTCGGCGCCGGTGCACGAGGCCGACGGGCGCGCGTCCACCGAGGTGGAGCTGCGCGTGGCGAGCCGCATGTGCGAAGAGCTGTACGGCGCCCTGGAAGCGCACTGGCCGGTGCGGCCGGTGCCGCGCTTCGGGCCGCGGCCGGCGACCGGGAACCGACTGGGCGTCGCCGACGGTGCGCTCAGCGCGATCGTCCTCGCGTGCACCTTGGAGTGCGGGACCGAGGACGAGCCGATGGGCCGCCTGTCCCTGGCCCTCCCGGCGACGGTGCTCCGGGGGATCGGCGGCGGGGCCGACCAGCCCCAGTCGCGCCTGTCCCCGAAACGACGGGCCAATTTCGAGCGCCTGGGCGGCTGCGAGGTCGAGATGGTGGTGGAGCTGACGCGGCTCACCACCACGCTCGGGCAGCTCCGTTCGTTGCGGGTCGGCGACGACGTCCCGCTCGGCGCCCTCGGCGAGGTGCGGGCGCTCATCAACGGGATGCCGAGCTTTGCCGGCGATCCTGGCGCGTGCGACGGCATCCGGTCCTTCCGCGTCGGACGACGCGTGATCGGGATCGAAGCGAGCCCCTGACCGCCCCGCGCTCCCCGGGAGAAAAACTTCCGGGTCGAGCGCTAAAGAAGCGGCGGGGGTGACCGAAGACAGGGGTGTCGGAGCAAACGATGTCGGACCGCACCCCTGTAGGCTTCCTTTCCGATCTCCCCGTCGAGGTCGTGATCGAATTGGGCCGCACCCGGCTCACCATCCGCCAGCTCGCCGAGCTGGACCGCGACGACGTCGTGGACCTGGCCCGCGGCAGCGACGCGCCGCTGGACGTGGTCGTCGGCGGCAAGGTGCTCGCCCGGGGCGAGGTCGTGATGGTGGGCGAGAAGATGGCGCTGCGCATCACCGAGCTGGTCGAGGAGTCCTCGGCCCGGAGCGCGTCGTGAACGCCCTGTTGCTGCTGAGCAGCCTCGCGTTCGGTGACCCCCCCGAGCCCACCTACCAGCGCCTGTTCGACGCCAGCACCACCACCGGCGAGGCCCCCGCGCTGCAGGCGATGCCCGAGTCCAGCCCGCTCCCGGCGGGCGGGTGGGCGTGGCCGGCGCTGTTGTCGACCGCCGGCCTGGTCGGCGCATGGCAGCTCCGCAAGCGCGCCGGCACCGCGGCGCCCGAGGAGCTGCGCGTCGTGCAACGCCAGGTGCTCGCGGACCGGTCCACCCTCCTGGTGGTGGAGGTCAAGGACGTCCAGGGGCAGACGCGCCGCCTGCTGCTCGGCTCGGCCAACGGCGGGCTGAGCCTCCTCAACGACCTCGGCGCCTGCACGCCGGCCGAGCCCGCGGTCACGCCCGCGGCGGTCGCCATCCCGGCCGACTTCGACGACGACTTCAACGACGACGCCGCGCCGGCCGAGCCGGAGCTCGGCGCGCGCACGGCCGAGTTCCAGAGCCTGCTCGACGAGGTGCTCACCGAACGCCAGGTCGCGCCCGCTCCGGTGAGCGAGGTCCCGACCGGCCGCTACTTCTCCGACGACGACCTCGCGCCGCCCTCGGCGCAGCCCGCGCCGAAGCGCCGGGCCGCGCTGCG
>SXOM01000303.1 GCA_005776735.1 Pseudomonadota bacterium | reverse complement strand
GTAGACGCTCGGGCCCGCGATGAGCTTGCGGACGTCGCGCTGCGACTTGCCGCAAAACGAGCAGGTCAGGTCCTTGTCGCGGGTCTTACGATGCATCGGCTTCAGCTAACGGGGTCGGGCCGCCGGGTCATGGCTGAAGGACGAAGACGGACACGCCGGACCCGTCGTCGAACCGACGCTCCTCCGCCAGGTGGCCCGCGAAGGGCAGCCGCGCCCACTTCAGGCCCTCGCTGCCGTACAACGCTTCGTCGAGCACGACGAAGCGCAGGCCACGCTCCACGAGGTAGCGCGCGGCCGCGGCGCGGCGCGCCGGCTCCTGGAGGGCCGAGGGGGCAATCGCGGTGCCCATGGTCTGCGGGGTGCACAGGTCGTTGAGGTCCTGGACCAGCCGCGCCACCTCGTCCGCCTGGCGGCTCCGCGCGACCAACGTGAACAAGCCCTGCGGCGCGTTCACCAACGGTCGCCCCAGGGCCACCTGCAGGAACGGTCCGTCGGCCGAGCGGATGCTGTCGTCCAGCTCGGCGAAGATGGGCAGCTCGAACCGTTCGTGCTTCCGGGAAGCGCCGCGCACCGTGGGCAGCACCAGCGCCGCACCGTCGAGCTCGTGGTCGTGCACGAAGGTGGCGAACGCCGGCGCGGGGACCTCGAGCTTGGGGAACGCCTCGTGGTAGCCGGTGCGGTCCAACGTGAGCCACACCAGGCCGGACGCCACCGGCACCGCGACGAAGAGCCGCATCCACTCCGCGGGGAGCCGGCTCAGCCCGAGGCCGGCGGCGGTCCACAACGCCAGGGCCGCCGGGACCAACCACCGCCGCGGGAACCGGATCGAGCTCGGCGCCAGCGCGTCGTTCACCGCGACCACCGCGTCGCCGACCGACTCGCCCACGCCAGGAATCCAGTCGCCGAGCACCACCGCGTTCTCCTGGTTTCCGCCCAGGGCCAGCCCGAGGAACCCGGCGGCCGCGAGGAGCCACGGCCAGCTCCGGCTCGGGCGCAGGACTGCGAGCCCAACCGCGGCCAGCATGCTGAGCACGGGGATGAAGGCCGGCGTGTAGGTGTAGTCCCAGGCCGTCGCCACCCGCCGCAGGTCCCACTGGGCCCACACCGACAACTTCGCCGCGTTGTCCCATCGGTTGTCGACCGGACCGGCGAGGGGGAGCTTGTAGTACAACAGGCCGACCAGCACCACCCCTGCCGCCGCCGTCGCGACGAAGCGGCCGCGGCCACGCCACGTGCACCGCCACAACAACCCGAGGACCAGCGGCACCGAGAAGACCGCGTGGTACGGGCTGTCCAGCGCGACGACGGTGGCGAAGATGCCGGCGACCAGCGGCCACCGCCGAAGGGGCGACCGGCTCGTCTGCCACAACGCCGCGAAGAGCGCCGGTAAACTCCAGAAAGCCACGTGCTCGGGAGTGCCGTCGGTGAGCGCCAGCAACAGGCTCGGCTGGGTGACCATCGCCACGCCCGCCAGCAGACCCGCCGACGGGCTGCGGCTCGCTTCGCCCACCCACCACGCCGTCGTGACGCCACCGGCCACGACCAGCGCCAACATCCACAGGTTGTAGCCCACCCAAGGGCCGAAAATCAGGTGAAGCGGGGCGCCGAGCAGGGTCGACACGAACGGCAGGATCACCAGCTTCACCCCGGCGGGGAAGCCGACGCGCTCGGTCCAGAACGGCAGGGGCAGCCCCCGCGCCTGGTGATCGAAGCCCCACACCGCGCGGAAGACGTCGGTGCCCGCTTCGCCGAGCAGGCCGCCGCTCACGAGCGGGTGGTGCATCGCCAGCACCAAAAGGGCCAGCACGAGCGCGGAATGCCAGAGGCGCACGCGCCGCTCTATCGTGGCGCGACGGGGGTGGGACCCGAAAGCGGCGCGAGTCCCAACGACCGCGCCGCGCCGCGCCCCCGGAGCCGGTTCAGCGCGGTGCGCGCCACGGCGTACACCATGAAGAACCGCTCGATGGCCGCCCGCTCCCGCTCGGTGGGGGGGAGGTCGCCGCACACGAGCTTGTCGTCCACCGCGCCGTCGTCGACGAAGCGGAGGCGCATCCACGCGGTCGTGCGCAACCGCTCCCCCCCGCGGCGACGCGGGCCGAGCACCAGCGCATCGGCGGGGTCCCCGTCCTCGGCGAGCTCGCCCGGCACGCACCCGTAGTTGAAGGGGCACGGGAGCGGCGACACGTACTCCACGCCGACGCCGGCTTCGCGCTTCACGAAGCTGCCCTTCGGCACCTCCACGAGCACCTCGACCGGGCGCATCAGAACAGGTCGACGACGAGGTCGAACCAGTCGTAGCCGTCGTCGTTCGCTGCGGGACCCCGCCCGGCGCGGCGCGTGGACGCGTCGAGGCGGCGACGTTCGGCATCGGCGACCTTGCGTCGCTCGATGCCGCCGCCCGCGACGAACGCGCGAGCCCGGTCGAGCTCCCCGCGATCCGCCCACACGCCGTGCGCCCCACAGTGGTCGAGCACCACCCCGGAGCGCGCTTCGTACACGCGGCGGGTCATCAACGCGGCGCACACCGGGCACGCGAGGTAGCGGACCTCCTGGGTGGTGTCCATCGGGGTGCCCGCGGCCCAGGTGCCCGGCGGCGCGGTCACCGCCCGCTCGAGCTCCCCCCGGTCGAGCCACACGCCACCGCACCCCGTACACGTGTCGAGCACCAGCCCCCCACGCTCGGCGGCGACGAGCCCCTCCTTGCAGCGCGGGCAGCGCCTCACTCCGGGCTCCGCACGAGGTGCCCCAGCAACACCTCGGCTTCGTCCACGGAACACTCCGCCAGGAAGAACTCGCCCTCCGGATGGAACGCCACCACGCACCCCTGGTCCGGGCACAGGTCCAGGCACCCCGACCGGGTGACCACGACGCGGCCCTTGAGGCCCCGCTCCTTCACCGTCTTCTTCAGGTGGTCCGCGACCACGGCGGCGCCGTTGTTTCCACACGACGACTTGCCGGTCGCCGGGTCGCGGTGGTTGGTGCACACGAGGAGCTGACGCACCTCGTACGGGCGCTTGACGCTGCGCATCCCTACTCCAGCTCGTGCATCGCGACCGCGTCGCGGAGCTTCGGCTCGAACCACGTCGACTTGGGGGGCATCACCTCGCCGGCGTCGGCGACCGCGAGGAGCTGCTCCATCTGGGTCGGGAACATGTGGAACGCGACGGCGTGGCTGCCGGCGTCGACCAGGCGCACCAGCTCCTCGGCGCCGCGGATGCCGCCGATGAAGTCGATCCGCTTGTTGGTGCGGGGGTTGTCGATGCCGAGGAGCGGGCCGAGCACCCGGTCCTGCAACAACGACACGTCCAGCCCGGCGACCGGGTCGTCGGGGACGTCGCGCGCGGTGAGCAGGAACCACCCGCCGGCGAGGTACATCGTGGCCGACCCGCGCCGGGGCGGCACCTGGAGCGAGGTCGGCACCACGTCGAACCCCGCCTTGTGGATGGCCTCGAGCAACCCGGCCGGCGTATGTCCGGCGAGGTCCTTCACCGCGCGGTTGTAGGCCATGATCGCGAGCTGGGACGCCGGGAAGCAGCAGGCCACGAACCACCCGTGTCGCCCCGGGCGCCCCGCACGCGCTTTGTGGACGAGGCTCGCGGCCGCCGACCGATGGTGGCCGTCGGCCACGTAGGTCGCGGGCAACTGCGCGCCGGCAGCGGTGATCGCGGCGACGGTCGCGGGATCGTCGAGCCGCCACAGCGTGTGGACCACCCCGTCCTCGGTGGTCACCTGGAACTCCGGTGGCCGGCGCCGCCCTTCGGCCAAGAGCGCATTGAGCGCGACGTCGTCGCGGTAGGCGAGGAAGACCATCCCCGTCTGACCGTTGGTTGCCTCGATGTGCGCGATGCGATCACGCTCCTTGTCGGGTCGCGTGAACTCGTGCCGCTTGACCAGGCCCTGGTCGTACTCCTCGGTGGAGAAGCACGCGACCAGGCCGACCTGCTCGTGCGCGCCCATCTTCTGACCGTACAGGTAGTAGCTCTCGTCCGGGTCCTGCACGATGAGCCCCCGGGCCTTGAGTCCTTCGTACTCGCGCCGGGCGGTGGCGTACGCCTCGGGCGCGTGGCTGTCGCTCCCGGGGGGCATCACCGACTCGGGCCGGCTCACCCGGACGAACGACGCGGGGTTGGCCGTGACGATGGCGCGGGCCTCGTCCTCCGACATCACGTCGTACGGCGGGGCGATCACCTGCGCGGCCAGCTCACGGGGAGCGCGCCAGGCGCGGAAGGGGCGGATTGCGGACACGGAGCCTCCGGGTGCGGGAAGCTAACCGGCGCGCCGCCGCCGCCCGAGGGTCACCCCCACCGCGCCCAAAGCGGCGAGCGCGCCCCCGACCGGACCCCCGGCACACCCACACTGGCCCTCCTGGTCGATGACGATGTCGCCGCCGTTGCCGGTGCCGTTGCCGTTGCCGTTGCCGCCTTCCCCGGTGTCGGCGCCCGTGTCCCCGGTGTCCGGGAGCTCCTCGGAGATGTCACACGCCGAGCCGATGCCGTCGTGATCGAGGTCCTCCTGGTCCGGGTTGGCGTCCTCTTCGCAGTTGTCCTCGTCGTCGGCCACCCCGTCGTCGTCTTCGTCCATCCACGCCAGGGTCGGCTCGCGGAAGAAGACCGTGTCGCCGTCGTTGGCGCCCTCTTCGTCGATGATGCCCTCGTTGTACGCGTAGAAGCCCACGCCGTCGAGGCGGAAGTCGGCCTCGACCTCGGCGACCACCTCGGTGCGGCCGTAGCGGGCGACGAGCTGCCCGTCGTCGACCGACACGCTCATCTCGACCTCTTCGCCGCCGTCGCAGCCGCGCTCGACGGTGTCGATCACCGTGGCGTTGCGCCCGGCCACGTACACCAACGCCACGGCCTGCGTCGTGAGGTCGGCGACCGGGCACGTCTGGATGCTCGTCTCGTTGTCCTCCTCGCCGCACACCAGGAGGAGCCAGTAGCCGTCGTCCTGGAAGCCGAAGACGATGCCGAGCGCGTCGTTGTCGGTGGTGTAGGACACCACCGTGTACTCGCCCTGCCCGACCTCGACGCCCGGGTGCACCAGCCAGTTGTCGTGCGCCCCACCGTCGCCGAACCGCCCGTCGTCGGTGTGGTCGGTGTAGCTGATCGCCCACACGTCGCGCCCGGAGGCGTAGCCGAACCACGGGTCCTCGTCGTAACCGTTGGTCCAACCGTCTTCGCCGGCGATCCCGGTCTCTTCGGGGAAGTCGTCGTACGACCAGGCGGGGAGGGTGGCGGCAGCGCCGACGGAAACGAG
>SXOM01000302.1 GCA_005776735.1 Pseudomonadota bacterium | reverse complement strand
CGTCTTGCCCGGCCCACCGGTCCGAATCGGCGTCGGGCTCACCGCCGGCGACGCACCGCCACCAACGACCCGAATGCCGCCGCCGCCATGCCCCCGAGGCCCCCGCCGGTGTCGCAACCGCACGCCGGGCCGGCGTAGACCTCGGGCGCGGGACCGGTGTTGAACACGAACTGGACCTCCTCGGTCGACTCGGTCCCGTCGATGAACGGTACCCCCGCGCTCACCGTGACGGTGTATTGGGTGTCCTCGGCCCAGTCGTCGACCGGGGCCAGGTGCACCACGTGGCTGGAGGTGCCGTAGAAGACCCACGGCGCCTGCATCGGGACGACCCCGCCGTCGGCATCGGTGACCTCGAAGAGGTCGGGCGGCAGCAGGTCGGCGACGAGGCCGCGGGCGAAGACCACGGTGACGCGGCTCTCGACGCTGGTGGCGTCGGTGGGGTGGTCGTACCCGCCCGGCTGGGGGAAGGTGTAGAGGACCGGCTCGAGCGCGTGCACCTCGCCGTGGAGCTGCGCCCAGCGCACCTGCCAGTACTGGGCGACGACGCGGGCCTCCCACTCGGGACAACCCGGCACGGCCTCGTCGAACATGTGGGCGTACGCCCATGGAAACGCGGCTTCGTGCTCCGCGCGGTGCTCTTCGGAGGCCCCCTCGCCCGCCACCGCCGCCACCGCGAGCATCGTGAGGTTCTGACCGCTCTCCAGCGTGTCGGCGTCGACCTCGACCCCCGCCTCGGCCATCAGGGCCACGAAGGGGTCTTCGTAGATGATGAGGTCCATCAACGGATAACCGCCGGTCTCGGCCGCCAGCGCAACGTCGGTGGAGTGGTCCATGCTCGCGCCATCCCAGTCGGACGCGGCGTCGTAGACGTAGGCGCGCTGCATGTACAACGAGTCGAAGACCTGGTCGCCCATGCCGTGGCTGGACATCCCGAAGAGGTATGCGATGTGCTGGCGGGCTTCGTCCGAGGCGAAGTCCGGGCCGTACTGATCCTGGATCCACCGGAAGTAGAGGTTCTGATACGGCTCCCAGTGCGAGGTCTCGCTGTAGGCTTCGCCCATCGCGTAGCCGCCGTCGGGAAACTGCGTGCCGTTGCGAACCCAGGGCCACAACGCCGGGTCGCCGAGCAGATCGCGCAGCTCACCCGCGGGGAGGTACTCGATGGCGCGCTCGCTGACGTACACGTGCGAGGTGAGGCCGTTGGCGGAGGCGAACGCGACGTACAGGAGCAGCGACATGCGGCCCTGAGTATCGCGTGTTCAGAAGGTCCCGCTCACTCCGACGCCGGAGGGTGACACCATCGGCACGATCGTGGCGCCGGTCGACGGGGGGAGCGGCTTGAGCGTGACCCAGAGCGCGCCGCCGCCGAGCAACGACACGCCACCCAGCACCGTCCACACCGTGCCCATGGTCGTGGGCGCCTCGACGCGCTCCTCGTAGAAGTGCTCGGGGTCGTCGAGGTAGGTGAGCTGCTCGTACTCCGCGTACCCCGCCTGGGCCTCGGTGAACGAGGTGTACGCGAGCACCCCGGCCACGCCCGCGCCCGCCGTGAGCGCCGAGGCGGCGCCCACCTGCCCCCACCGCACCCGGGACAGACCCGACCGCTCCCAGAACGGCGCCTCCGCGAGCAGCGCCAGGTCGATCCGGGCGGTCTGCCCGTCGACCACGCTGATCGGCGCCGTCGCGTCCTTGTAGCCGCGGCGCTTGGCCTCGACGAGGTGGGTGCCCGGCGGGAGCGCGCTGACGGTCATGGGACCGACGCCGCGGGACTTGCCGTCGACCCACACCGAAGCGTCGACCGGGGTGACACCCACCGCGATGTTCCCGAACTCTTCGCGCACGAGGCTCAGGACCACCGCCACCGTCTCGTCATAGGTGATCTCGACGTCGTTGGTGGCGTTGCGGTAGCCAGGGAGCAACGCCTCGACCACGTGCTTGCCACACGCCGCCTCCAGGGGGCCGTTCGGAGAGAGGGTGACCGGCTTGCCGTCGAGCCGGAGCTCGGCGCTGAATACGTTCACCGTGACCGAGATGTGCCCGATCGCCGGAACGAGCTCGGCCTCGGCGCGCTCGATGGCGTTGGAGCGCACCTCGACGAGGACGTCGGCGCCGCGGCACCCGTCGCGCAACTGCACCTTGTGCGGCCCTGGGGCCTGGCCCACGACCGTCGCCGGCGCGACCAGCCCGGTCTCCTTGCCGTCGACGAGGATCTTGGCCCCCTTGGGCCCCGCCACGAAGATGTCCCCCGGGAGGGGGGCCGACGCGGTGTAGGGATCGACCGCGAAGGCGCGGGAGAGAAACAACAAGGTCAGCATGGGCGACTCCCGATCGGGTGCGCCCATGCTATCATGCCCCCGCAAACTGGACGCTACGATGATCCTTGTCTACTTGGCCGGCTGCGGGATGGAGCGCCTCCACTTCAACGAGCCGCCGTCGCCGCCCGAGGTGGCCATCGCGCCGGCCGCGCCCACGACGCTCGACACGCTGACGGGGAGCATCACGGCGGACGCGATCGACGCCGAGGGCGACACGCTCAGCTACACCTACCGGTGGTACCGCAACGGTGACCTGCAGGCGTCGACGGGCTCGACGATGCCGGCGTCGCAGACGGCTCACGGCGACGAGTGGCGCCTCGACGTCCTCGCCAACGACGGAGAGTGGGACTCCGAGGCCGGCAGCGCGACCGTCATCATCGTCAACACCGCGCCCACGCTCACGTCGGTCGTGCTTGCGCCCGAGTCGCCCACAACCACCGACGACCTGGTGGCCACCGTCGAGGCGGAGGACGTCGACGACGACGACGTCACCCTCAACATCCACTGGTTCGCCGACGACGTGGAGGTGCCGTCTCTGGCCGGCGGTCTCACGGTGCCCGCGTCGCTCACGCGCAGCCAGCAGGTGTGGCGCGTCGAGGTCAAGCCGGCCGACGTCGAGTCCGAAGGCACGATGGCCAGCGCCCAGACCAAGATCGACAACACCGCGCCCGAGCTCGACGAGGTCCTCATCTTCCCGTACGAGCCGGTGCACGGCGACACCCTGGCCACCGGGCTCGTCGGCCTCTACGACGCAGACGGCGACGCACTGGAAGTCACCTACACCTGGATGGCGAACGGCCGCGTCGTCGCGACGGACACCACAACCGGGACCTCGTACTACACCGGCGAAGTCGAGAAGGGGTACCAGTTCTCGGTCAGCGCGCAGGCCTCCGACGGGTTCACGACCAGTCCGCTGGTCACCAGCGACGTCGTCACGGTCATCAACTCGGCGCCGACCGCCACGGGCGCCACGCTCTCCCCGACCGCCGTGTACGAAGGCTCCACGCTCACGTGCGAGGGCGAGGGCGGCGCCGACGTGGACAGCGACGTGGTCACCTTCGACTACGACTGGCAGGTCAACGGCGCCGCCATCTCCGCACACGGCGAAACGCTCACGGGCTCCTCGTTCTCTCGGGGCGACGAGGTCTCGTGCACGGTCACCCCGACCGACGACGACCTCGAGGGCGACCCGCACGACTCCGAGATCGTGACCATCCAGAACACGCTCCCGAGCATCACCGGCGTGGACCTGTCGACCACGGCGCCGACCAAGCTCACGGGGATCAGTTGCACCCCCGCCGGGTACGACGACGACGACGGCGACGCCGCCGCCTACACCTACGCCTGGTACCAGAACGGCTCGAAGGTGGGCACCTCCACGAGCCTCGCCGGCAGCACCCTGTCGCGGGGCACCAGCGTGTACGTGGAGGTCACGCCCTACGACGCGTACGGGAGCGGCGCGGCGGTGCGTTCGTCCACGGTGACGGTGGCCAACTCCACGCCGACGCTCAGCTCGGCGAGCATCAGCCCCACGCCGCTGTACACCGACTCCACGGCCACCTGCTCGCCCTCGGGCTTCTCCGACGCGGACGGCGACACGGCGGTGTACACCTACGCCTGGTACCACGACGGCGTGCTGAGCACGGAGACCGGCGCGACCTTCAGCGGCGACGACTTCGACAAGAACGACCGCCTGTACTGCATCGTCACCCCGTCCGACGGCACGGCCAGCGGCACCGACGTCCGCACCTCGACGATCACCGTGAGCAACAGCGCGCCGTCGGTCGACGCGACGTTGGCCACGTCGGCCTCCGCCCAGGAGTGCGACGAGATCCAGCTCGACGCATCGGGCACCACCGACGCCGACGACGACAGCCTCACCTACGCGTGGACGGCGTACAGCAAGCCCGCGGGCAGCTCGATGACGACCGCCGACTTCGACACGAGCACCTCGGTGGAGCCGTACGTCGTGGTCGACGCCGCGGGTACGTTCACCTTCCAGGTCGCGGTGAGCGACGGCTCCACCAGCTCGTCGGACACCGTGAGCGTCGTGGTCGCGGAGCGGCCCACCAACGACGCGCCCGTGGCGGACGCGGGAGCCGATCAGTCCGTCACCCAGACGACCAGCTGCACGACCAGCGGCACGGGCACCTACTGTCCCGCGTGCCCGACGCAGTATGTCTACCTCGACGGGGGCGACACCACCGACACCGACGGCGACCCGATCCGGTACACGTGGTCGTACACCGTCTCGGGCGGCTCGGGCGTGAGCTTGGACAGCACCACCTCCGAGACGCCGATGATGACGCTCAACCCCATGGGCACCGGGTACGGCACCACCTCGACGATGACCGTGACCATCGTGCTGACCGCGTTGGACTGCGCGGGGGGCCGCGACACCGACGCGCTCACGGTCACCTACTCCTGCACGGGGTCGTAGCGCCTCAGATGCTCGGCAGGGTGCGGCAGCTCTCGACGATGGTCGGCAGGTGCGGCTCGAGCTCGGCGGTGGTCCACGCCTGGGCCTGGAGCACGTCGTCGTAGCCCGGCACGAGGTTGAGCGGATTCAAGGTTCGGTCCAGCGCAAAGTACAGGTTCGCGAACGCGATGTTGCGTTGGACGTTGGGGCGCACCAGCGTCTGGACCGGGAAGAAGATCGCGCTGCGTGGCCGCGGCGCGAAGCAGTCCAGGGCGAGGTACCACGCGTTGCGACGGTGCACCCGCCCGTTCCACACCGCCTCGTAAGCCGGCCGCACCGGCACGTTGTTCACGAGGCCTCCCTCGACGAGGCGGGTGATGCCGTGGCGCGAGTACAGGTCGTCCAACAACGACTTCATGCGCTTGTCGTCGCGTACGACGTCGTAGTGGATGAGCCCGGGGATCGAGGAGGAGAACCCGGCCGCGTCGAGGATGTCGGCGTCCAGCGTGCCCTCTTCGCCGCCGAACACGACCTCTTGCAACGCGTCGGGCGTCGCGAGCAGCTCGCGGAAGATGGTCGCGATCTGGGCCAGCTTCTGCACGCGCGTGGCCCGGAGCTTGAAGCCGGCGCCCACGGCGTCGTCGAGGAAGTGCTCGTAGTAGTCGAGGTCGTGCTTGAGCGCGTCGACGCCGAGGCCGGTGGCCACCACCAACAGGGGCAGCTCGAGGTCGCGGAACGTGAGCGGCTGGCCGTCCGGGGTGTGGAACAACGAGCCGATGGCGCTGCGCAGGTACAGCCGCAGCGTGGCCGGCACGCCGTACCGGCTCTCCATCTGGAGGGTGCGGAACACCTTGGGCCAGGTGAGGCGCTGGGCCGCGTGGTACATCGGCGCCGGGTCGAACACCTTGCGGCGCGCACGGAACAGCGCGATGAGCGCCCCCATCGAGGTGCCCGACAAGAGCGCCGGCTGGAGCCCCGCCCGGTGCAACGACTGCCACGCCCCGGCGTAGCCGTACCCGGCGCCGCCGCCGCCGCCGCAGGTGACCACCAGCGGCCGCTCGCACACCTCGGCTTCGAGGCTCTCGCCGTCGAGGGGGAAGTGCTCCAGGAGGCGGCGCCGCCACGCGCGCGTCTCTTCCACCAGGGGGGCGAGGTGGTGCGCCGCATGCACCAGGGAGCGCTCCTTGAGCAGCCACGGCGTGAGCGCCTCGCGCACCCGCCACGCGTGCCCCGCCAACGCCTCCGCGACGTCGACATCGACCCCATCGCGGTTGCGGACGAGCTGGAGCTTGGCGAAGCTCACGACGTACCGGAGCGCATCGGAGCGGCTCGGGTGCAGCTCGCCCGGGCGCGCGAGCGCGATCCTCACCACCGAAGCCTCCAGCTCTTCGAAGGGGGCTCGCAGGCTACGGATGCGGTCTACGTCCATCGGCCCGGCGCCATATCCGGCGGCCGGGTGGGCGTCGTCAGGAACGCGTCAGGGCCCGATCAGTAGCAGAGCGCCGAGTCCTGCCACACGACCTCGTTGTTGGTCTCGTGGCACTCGTCGATCACTCCGAGGCCCGCCGTGTTCCCGCCATCGACGAACGCGAACAGGTTCTCGATCGGGGTGGGCACGTCCTCGATGCGGACCTCGATCGCGTCGGTCTTGGTGCCCGCCGACACCGTCGAGGTCCACCGCTCGGTGTGGATGACGCTGAACCCGGCGCCGCTGAGCGACCAGATCTCCACGTCGAAGTCGTCTTCGACATCGGTGAAGCCGGCGTTGGACACCGAGAGCCACACCACGAGGTTGCCGGTGCTCTTGCCGCCGCCGCACTCGTCGGTGCACACGTCGTCGATGGTGACCTCGACGTCGGGGCCGGAGTAGCCCTCGCCCGGGGTGAGGTCGCCGGAGCGGTAGTTGTTGTACGAGAGCCAGTTGGGGTCTTCGCCGGCGGGGATGCTGCCGTCGTCCTCGACGTTGGTGATGCTGTAGCCGTGCTGGTTCCAGATGCGTCGGCCCGGACGCCACGAAGCGTCGGCATCACCGAACACGGTCACGCCGGTCTTGGTGCCCCACGAGCCCGCGGTGTTGCACACCGCGATGTCGGCGCTGTCGTCGCCAGTGATGTCGGCGATGGTCGGGTACTCCAACCACGTGTTGTTGCTGTGGTTGGCGTCCTGCATCTTCACCGAACCGTCGGCGCCGTCGAAGACCCACACCCAGTGCTCGTCGGCGTACACCACGTCGGCTACGCCGTCGCCTTCGAAGTCGAAGACCGAACTTCCGGTGTTGCCGGAGCTCGGATCGGTGGTGCCGGTGTACTGCCAGAGCACCGAGCAGTCGCTCTCGAACACGGTGTACGTGCTGTTGGCGGCCACGCCGATCTCCGCTTCGCCGTCGCCGTCGAAGTCGGCGACCGTGGGCGGCCCGCCGTAGCTGCTGGATGCGCCGGGGATGGCCGCCGAGCAGAGCTTGCTGCCGTCGTCGTCGAGCACGCGCATCTGCGCGTCGCCGGTGACCGCGACCTCGGGGAAGTTGTCGGAGTCGAAGTTGCCGATGGCGGGGTACCCGTCGGACTCGCTGTTGGTCCACACCGAGTTGCCGTCGATGTCGTACGCCGCGTTTCCGGCCACCACCTCGAGCTCGCCGTCCAGGTCGAAGTCGGCGGTCACGCCGGCGCTGCCCACGTTGCTGGAGCTGCCCCAGCCCTTGTTGCCCTTGCCGAGGACGCTGCCGCTGTTGTCCATGATGCACGAACCGATGATGACCTCGGGCGTGCCGTCGGCGTCGATGTCGTGGATCGACGGCGAGTCGGACGTGCCGTCCATCGCGCCGGAGCACGAACTGGTGCTCCACTCCTCGTTGCCTTCGTGATCGTAGACGACCACCCCGCCGCTGGTCGCGCCCACGATCTCGACGTAGCCGTCGTTGTCGATGTCGCCGCACGCCGCGCCGCCGGTGATCTGGATGCCGCTGTTGGTGCCGGCCCAGAGCTCGTCCCCGTTGGAGCCGTCGAGCGCGCGGACCACGCCCGGCGAGTAGGTGATGATGACGACGTCAGCGATGTCGTTCTCGTCGATGTCGCCGTCGGCATCGTCGTCGGTGAGCGGGCACACGATGGGCTGCATCATGCAGCTGGACGAGCTGGCATTGCCCATCGTGAACGCCATGCGCTCCCACTCCACCACCGGCGTGAACGTGCCGACCTCGGGAGACTCGGCGTAGCACTCGTCGTCCTGAGGGATGGCGCTGCCCGCGAAGAACTGGCTGCCGCACACCGGGTCCTCGATCGTCCCCCCGCCGGTGTCGGTGTCTTCGCCCGTGTCGGACGTGTCGACCGGAGCCTCCCAGTCCGAGGACGTGTCGAACTTGTCGGTGGGGTCGGGGTCCTTGCCGAGCGTGTTGTCGATCTCGCAGGCGGGCAGGGCGACACAGAGCAGGACGAGAATGGGGGTCAGGCGCACGCGGCGTCTCCGGTTGGGCGCAGTGTACTACGCACCCCGGGCACCCGCCGTGACGAGTTAGGTCCGACGGCCCATGCACGTCATCGACCTCCTCAAGGACCGCGGCTTCTTCAACCAGTGCACCGACGAGGCCGCGTTGCGTGCGCACCTCGACACGCCGCGCACCTTCTACATCGGGTTCGACCCCACGGCCGACTCGCTGCACGTCGGCAGCCTCGTGCAGCTCATGGCCATGGCCCACCTCGCACGGGCCGGGCATCGGCCCATCGCGGTGGTCGGGGGCGGCACCGCCAAGGTCGGCGACCCCTCGGGCCGCGACAGCACCCGCGACCTGCTCGACCCGGAGCGGCTCGAGCACAACAAGCGCGGCATCGCCGCGCAGATCGCGAAGTTCTGCACCGGCCCGATGGTCGACAACGCCGAGTGGCTCGACGGCCTGGGCTACATCCAGGTCCTCCGCGAGATCGGGCGCTACTTCTCGGTCAACGACATGCTGCGCGCCGAGAGCGTGCGCCAGCGCCTGGACCGCGAGCAGGGCCTGAGCTTCATCGAGTTCAACGACGTGCTCCTGCAGAGCTACGACTTCCTGGAGCTGTACCGCCGCCACGGGTGCACCCTGCAGGTCGGCGGCGGCGACCAGTGGTACAACATCGTCAGCGGGATGGACCTGATCCGGCGCATCGAAGGCGGACAGTCCTTCGGACTGACCACGCCGCTCCTCACGACGG
>SXOM01000005.1 GCA_005776735.1 Pseudomonadota bacterium | reverse complement strand
CCTGGAGCGCCCGGCGGCGGCGTGGCTCGCCTGAACCCACGGGGCCCGTCGCCCGCGTAGCGCGCTGCCGGGCGGAACCGGCCGCCGCCCGGCTGGGCCTACGGCAGCGCCCCCGAGGCCCCGAGCTGCACGAAAACGCCGATCGCGTCGGGGCCGCCGGCGACCTGCGCCCCGTCGGCCGGGAGCACCGCGACGTCGCACACCGCGAGTGTCGTGTTTCCCATCCCGGCGAGCGCCAACGGCGTGAGCGCGAGGAGCCACCCCGCGCCGAGCACGTCGCCTGCCCCTACCCGACACACGGTGACCCGTCGTCCGCGGCGCACCATCACGTTGAAGTCGCGCACCGGCCCGTCGACCAGCGAACAGTACACGTCGTCGTCGCCGGAGAAGCCGTACGGTGCCGCGACCTCGGTGACGTACGCCTCGGTGGTGGGACCGCGCAGGACGAAGCCCGCGCCGTGCACCAGGGTGATCACCCGATCCACCCCGGGGAACGGCGAAAACGGGCCGTCGGACGCGACCTCGGCCACGGACAGACGCAGGTCGAAGTCGCCGGTGGCCGGCTCACGCCACAGCTCGCGGGTGACCCCGCCGCCGTTCTTCCAGGCCTGCGCGGGCGCGTCGGCGAAGCGGACGACCGAGATCGGCATGCGCTCAGTGGCCGTTCCGTTCGCACTCGAACGTGAGCGGGACGGCGTCGCCCTGCAGGGCGAGCACCTCGAAGTCTTGGGGTTCGATGCCGAACAGGGCGTGCGACCCATCCTCGAACAGGTCGTCCCACTTGGCGGTGGTGCGACGGTCGCTCCGCGCCATCAGCGGAATGTTGCCACCGTCGGCCAGGAACATGCCATACTCCTGCAAGGCGCGGACCACCACCTGGGCGTCGGGGTCGGAGATGCGTTCCATGTCGAAATCGGCGCGAAGCCGCAGTCGCGCGCCGTAGGGCAGGGCCTCGGCCCCGCCGCCGTCGGCGTTGGTGGCGTGGGTGGCGGGATGGAAGAACTCGCCGTCGCGGATCGATGCGTTGGGCAGCGCGAACCGGAGCGCGTGCGCGATCTCCCCGGCGGCCACCTCGTCGGCGGTGAACAGCATGGGCGCGATCGGGTAGCCCGCGGCGTCGGCGCTGCTGCATTGATCGCCGCGGCCGTCGGCGGGGTACACCTCGTCCATCGTCCACACCGCGAGGCACCCCCCACGGAAGGTCTCGCCCCGGATGTCGGCCCGCCACATCTCGTACAGCTTGCCCTCGTCCTCGGCGGCCACCAGCAGGTGGCAGTCGCCGCCGGAGTTGCAGGCGTAGTCGGGTTCGCCCTCGAGGTTGCCACCGTCGGGCACGGGCATCGGTACCGCGTCGCAGTCGGGGGAGTAGAAGTCGTCGGTCGCCGTGAAGTCCAGCCGCGGCGTGTCGGCGTCGGCCGCCAGCACCTCCAACGACCAGTCGAGCTGCAGCCGGTCGGTGCCCATGCCCCAGCCGGCGTCCTGGAGGGCCGCGATCAGCGCGTCGCTGTCGTCGTCGGTCGCACCGTCGGCAACCGGGGTGTACCACGGGGCGGCGTCGGGGAAGTAGTGACCGGGCTGGCGGACGCTCGGGACCTCGTCGCCGGTGTCGGTGTCGTCGCCGCTGTCGGGGGTGGTGTCGTCGCTGGCGCAGGCGGCGAAGAGCACGAAGAGGAACACGGGAGCACCCGGGGCAGGCCCGCAACATAGCTCGGGGGCGGGGCCGCGCGACCGGCTGGAGGCGGGCCGGGGCGGGCCGGCCCCGCGGCGGGGCGGGGCGAGCGTGGCGAGGTCGCGGCGCCTACTCCCACCCGAGGACCTGGGCCGGGTCGGCGCTGCGACACTGAATAGCTGTCACGTTCGACGGCGCCAGCGTCGAACGTCACCTCGAACCAGGTCGACCCATCGTCGAATGCGATCACTGTCTCATCCGCCGCGACGACCCGGAGTTTCGGTAGGTCATCGCCAAGCCGAACCGGCTGGCCGCTGGTCCACAGCGTCCCCGCGTCGTCGAGGACCATGTCCGCGGTTCACCCGCAACCGTCACCCGCGCGCCTGCAGCCCCTCCGTCCCCACCGGCGCCGCGTCGAGCGCCACGGACAGCGGCCGCACCGGGAGACCGAGCCGCCGGCGGATGGTTCCGACGAGGTCGGCGATCACCCGACGGCGGGCGGGGAACGCCCCGATCATCCGGCCGGTCGCCGCCTCGTCTTCGAAGTCGGTCCCGGCCACCACGAGGTCGGCGCGCCCCGCCCATGCCACCAGCGCAGCGAGCTCAGGGGGGCCCACGAACCGATGCAACGCCTGGCCGAGCAACACCACGCGGACCCCGGCCCGGTCGACGGTGAGCACCAACGGAAGGTCGGGCGGTCGACGCAACGTGTGTCGCAAACGTTCGATCGCGAGTCGGGGGTCACGGAGCGCGGACAACGTCTTTCGCACCGCCTCGGGCGGCGTGGCGTAGGGGATGGGGCGGTAGGGTCGGGCGCGGACCCGGAAGCCGGCGACATCGACCCCGTCGGTGTCGCGGAGCTCCACGCCGTCGCGCCCGACCCAGCGGAGCACCCCCGCCGAGGCGGCGAGCGGACCGGTCGAGGTCCGCGCGCCGTCGGTCCGCTCCCGCTCCGACCAGGTCAAGAGCACCGGGCCGACGACGGGGGTGGGTGGATCCACGCACAGCCCCGCGCCCGCGAGCGCCAGGCGCAGGCCGGCGTGGCCGAGGTGGGCGACGTCGCACAGGTCAGAGGGCACTTTTCACCCGGAGGCAGGTGCCCGCGAACCGGACCAGCCACAAGGCGAAGGCGGCGATGAGCGCGGCGGCGGCCCAGGTCAGCGGCACCCCCAGCAGGCGCAGCACGGTGGCGGTGTGGCCGAGGACCACGATGCCGACGCCGGCGAAGCCCAGCTCGAGCGGCAGGCCCCCGTGGCCGCGCACCACCCGCATCGAGATCGCGAGCAACAACGAGCCGAGGCCGCCGAGAACGAGCGCGTGAGTCACCACCGACGCGGAGGCGCCCGCCCACGCGAGCCCCCAGCCGACCGCGAACCACGCCACGCCGAGGTGCAGGACCAGGATCATCGGCGTCCGTGCCGCCGGCCACGGGCGCCACGCCCACCACTGCCGCGCGAGGAGCCCGAGGAGCCCCACCGGCGCCCACGCCGCGCCGGGCAGGGGGAGCAGTCCGACCCAGCTCACGGCGACCAGCGGCCCCAGGAACCACGGCGCGCGGCCCCCGGCGTACCCGGGCGTCACCCGGGACGAGAAGAACGGGAGCACGCGGTCGAGCACCGCCAGCGCCAGCGGCACCAAAAACCCGTGGACGGCGATGCGGGGCCCGAGGCCCCCGACCGGCGCGGCCTCGGTGGTGTGCACCGCCAGGCCGACGATCGCGGCCAGGATCACCGCGGGCACGGCGGCCGTGGTGTCGTCCCATCGCCGACGGAGCGACGGCACCGCCACGCGCAGGCACCAGCCCAACAGCAGCGCCCAGGCGGGCAACGCCAGGGCGGGCGCGCCGCCGAGCAGCCCCAGCGCCCCGACCCCCTGGAGCGTGAGCGTGCCGTGCAGCCAGAGGGGGCCCGGGAGCGTGGCGTCGTTCTGCTTGGCGTAGGCGGTGTAGAGGAACCCCATCACGCCGGTGCCGAGCACCCCCCACAGCATGAACGCGCCGTGCTCGGCGGGCACGATGCCCAACGGAGCGCCGGCGAGCTGCGCCGCCCACGCACCGAGGCCCACCACCGCGAGGGCGGCTGCGGCGGGGAAGAAGGTGCGCCAGCTCTCCATCCGGCCTCCACCCGGGCCGTGTTCGGCGGGGAGCAGCGCGCGCAGGGAGATACCGGGCTTGTGGACCATCTGCTTCATGGCGAGCAAATCGTGTGCCAAGCGACACGGACCTCTGTTGATGGACCGCCGCGCGGCCTACCGCCTGGCGCCGCCGATCCACACCTGCGCAGGCGCCGCCAGGGTGAGCGGGTCGAGTGTCGGGTCGGCCGCGAGCACCAGCACGTCGCCGGGGGCGCCCGGGGCGAGCTGTGCGCGCTCGGGCCAGCCCCAGAACTGCGCCGGCGCGGAGGTGCCGGCCGCCAGGATCGCGGCGCCGTCGAGGCCGGCGGCCTGCAGGGCCACCAGCTCCGGCCCCGAGATCCCCGGCTCGCGGGAGTTGCCGAAGTCCGTACCGTACAGGACGGTGGTGCCGGCGGCGCGCAGGCTGCGGACGTTGTCGACCGCGGTCGAGCCCGCCCCGAACGCTGCCAGCGTCGGGACCACCGCGCGGTCGGCCCACGCCGCGAGCGTGTCGGCGCCGAGCCGCTCGACGGGCACGTGCGCCAGGACGTCGACGCCGGCGAGGCCCGCCCGCTGCGCGGTCTGGTCGTCGAGGGCATGGGTGGCGACCTTGATCCCGGCCGTGTGAGCGGCGGCGACCACCGCCGCGAGCTGGGCGTCGTCCAGGTCCTCGGCGGCCACCTTGATGACCCCCGCCCCCTGGGCCAGCAGCGCCGCGACCGCGGCCCGCGCTGCTTCGGCGTCGGCGCACTCCCGCCCGTAGCCATCGTAGCCCCACCCCTGCGTCGGGTACCCGCGAACGCCGGTGATCATCGGCCCCGAGACCAACAGTCGCGGCACCGAAGGGCGCGTGGCCATCCAGGCCTCCGGCGCCGCGAGGTCCACGGCGGCGCCGATCCCGCCGTCGGCGAGGGTGGAGGCGGCCGGCAGGTAGGCGAGGTGCACGTGCGAGTCGACGAACGCCGGCACGAGCCACCGACCGCGCACGTCCACCACCGTGGCGCCTGCGGTCGACACGGCGGCGCCCACCTCGGCCACCTTGCCGTCGGCGAGGCGGACGTCGAGGGCGCCGGCGCCGACCACGAAGCCGCCTTGCAGCACCACGGGCCCCGCCGCGGCGGGGGCGTCGCGCGTGGGCTCCCCGGTGGCGGACT
>SXOM01000301.1 GCA_005776735.1 Pseudomonadota bacterium | reverse complement strand
CGTGCTCCGCGGGGGGGCCGCGTTCCCGTTGGTGGCCACCGTCGCTGCCCTGCTCGCGCGCCCGGTGGACGACCCCGCGACGGCCCCGCTCGTCGCGGCGCTCGGCCCCACGACACACGCCGCCGTCGTGCGCACGCCCGGGGGCGACGGCGCCCAGGTGCTGCTCCGCGTGGCCGACGGGGGGCACGTCGAGGTGCAGTGCAACGTCCCCGAGCTCGGCCAGGGGCGCGACCGGGCGCTGGTGCGCGCGCTGGTGGCGAGCACCGGGCTTCCGGCCGAGGTGTTCTCGGTCGAATGGGGCGACTCCGGTGCGCTCGCCGCCGGCGGCGAAGGTCCCGTCGGTCCGGCCGCCACCGACGCCGGGCGGCGCCTGGCCGCGATCGGGGGGCGCCTGGCGGGGCAGGTCGGCCGGCGGTTCGAGGGGCGCAGCGAACGCGCTGCGGACGGCTTCGCCGCGGCGTCGGTGTCCCTGGACGAGACGGGCGGCCTGGCGCAGGTCGTGGTCGCGGTGGCCGTGGGCGACCAGGACCTCGGGGTGGCGCGGAGCCTCGCCGAGGGCGGCGCCGCGATGGGCGTCGGCTACGCGCTCTGTGAGGAGGTGCCGCACACCGACGCAGGCGACGAGGTGCGCTTCCGCTACCTCGGCACGCTCAAGAGCAAGCTCACGCCGCGCGTCGAGGTGCGCCTGGTCCCGCTCCCCGGCGGGCCGCGCGAGGTCGACGAAGCGGCGTGCGTGGCGGTGGGCGCGGCGATCGTCGGCGCCGTCGTGCGGCGGGATGGGGGCGAACGTGTGCCCCTCAAGGCGAGCAACGCCGCGCGGGCGGTCGGTGTGCGGCCGCCGCGGCAATCCTGACGGCTGCGCCGCGAGCCCGACCCGTTTCACCGCGCTTCGGGACGGGCCGCTGGGCTCGCCCCGACATACTTCCGTCACATGACCGCCCTGTGGTTCGCCCTCGCGTGCACCTCGACCACCCTCGTCGTCGGCGAGGATCCCGAGGATACCGGCGGCGACCCGCAGCACGACAGCGGCCTGCCGGGCGACACGAGCGCCGATACCGCCGACACCGGCGACGTCGAGGACACCGGGCCCCAAACGTGGCCGCAGCCGTGCTCGTCGTTGTACGACCCCGACACGCTCGTCGAGTTCGATCTCGACTTCGAGCCCGACGACCTCGCCACCCTGCGCGGCTACTGCTCCCAAGGAAACCAGGGGTACGTCCCCGTGAAGTTCTCGTGGCAGGGCGAAACGGTCGACGCGCAGGTGCGCCTGAAGGGCAACTGGAGCTGGAGCTGCGACAAGCTCCAGTTCGTCGTGTCGTTCAACGAGGACGACCCCGACGGGCGTTTCCACGGCCAACGGAAGCTGGTGCTCGACGCGCCGTGGTACGACCGCACGGTCCTTCACGAACGCCTGGCCTACCCGCTCTTCGAAGCCCGCGGCCTGCCCTACTCGTGTGCCAACAACGCACGGGTGAACATCGACGGGCGCTATTACGGCTTGTACGCCAACCTCGAGCGCCTGGACAAGGAGTACCTCGAGCGGAACTTCGAGGAGTCCGACGGCAACCTGTACCAGGGTGGCGCGGAGCTCAAGACCAACGAGGATGTGGCGGACACCTCGCGGCTCACGGCGTTGAATGCGGCGACTTCGATCGAGGAACTCGAGGGGCTCGCCGATCTCGACCAGGCGGTGGCCGAGTGGGCGATGGAGGCGATGATCCCGGCGATGGACAACTACTGGGCCGGCGTGGAGATCAACTACTACCTGTATGATCACCCGAGCCGCGGTTTTGTGTGGTTGCCGTACGACCTCGACATCAGCTTCGGCGACAGCGCGTACAGCGACGGCTCCTTGGTGTGGCCCGACACCGTCGGCGTCGACCCCCTCACCTACGAACACACGGGCTGGCAAAAAGAGGCGTTGGCCGAGCGTGTGCTCTCGGATCGCCACTGGTGCGGACGCTTCGTGGAGGAGCTCGTGCTCGCCCGCGAGGTCTACGATCCGGGCACGCTGGAGGCGCAGCTCGACGTGTGGTCCGAACAGATCGCCGATGCCTACGCCGACGACCCCAACGCGCACGCGTCGCGCAGCGAACACGAAGCGTCGGTCGCGCAACTCCGGCGGTTCTTCCAGGATCGGGCCGACGTGGTGGACGCGTGGTTGGCCGACGGCGACCACTGCCCGGCGCACTTCTGAAGGGGAGCGTGGAGGGGCGCGGCGCCGCGACCGTCCCGGCCTCGATCGGGGCGGGCGCGCCGCGCTACGGCGTGGGTGCCGATGCGGCCGCGGTGGGCCCAGGGCAACGCACCTGCACGTCGCGCGCGCACGAAGCCGCGCACCGGGCGCGCGACCTGGCGACGTCGGTGTAGTTCTGCTCGACCAGGCGCTGGTCGACGGCCGCGCACATCATGTCGCGGCCGGCGCCGTACACCTTCCAGCCCGTGTCCTCGAGGGTCAAGACGTCGCCCGTCCAGCAGCTCTCGTCGGCCAACGAGACGAAGCAGTACAGCGGCTCCGCCAGGCGCGGCTCGGGGAAACACTCGACGTAGGCGTCCTTCACGCGCGCGGCACACGTCTCGAGGTCGCGCTCCTGCACGCCGGGCTGCGCGACGCGCAGGGCCGTGACGCCCTTGGCGACCGCGTCGCTCAGCGCGGCGCGTGCCGCCTTGGTCGCGGCGGCCTCGGTGCGGGCGGCCCCGTTGACCGTGTACTCGCCGCGCACGATGCACCCCTCGGCGGGGAGGCGCACGGTGGCCACGCAGCGGTTCGGCTCGGCGAGCGCGGTGGCAAGGGTCAAGAGCGTGAACATCTTCGGCGTCCGGGATGAGGGGAGCCACGTAGGCGCCCTCCCCCGCATCGGCAAGGTGACCCTGAACTTGAACCAGGATGCGGGCGAACTAGCGCCGCCCGGCGCGCCGTCGCAACCACCACGAGAGGCTGGCGAGGAGCACCACCGCGCCGGCGCCGAGCGGTGCCGCCCAGATCGGCGCTTCGCGGTAGTCGCGGACCACGCGGGAGGCTGCCGGGTCCAGGAGCGGGTCGACACGTTCACCCGGACCGATGAACCGACCCCCGGTCGCGTCCGCGAGCGCCCGCAGCAGCTCCGGATCGGGGCGGATGCTCTCGAGCTCGGGGTCGCGCGTGACGACCGCGTACACCGAGTCGGCCGCACCGAGCACCGCGCCCTTCTCGTCGCTGGCGCGCACCCGCACCCGGTGGGCGCCCCGCTCGGTGGTGGGCACGGTGAAGACGGCCGCGCCGTGGGCGTCGGTGGTGCCGGCCAGGGGGCTCTCCCCGGCCGGGCCGATGACCTCGCCCACGACCGTGGCCCCCGCAAGCGGCGAGAAGCCCGCGTCGCGCACCTGGACCGACACCACGAGCAGCTCGCCCGGCTCGACGTTCTCGCGGGGGACCTCGACGGTGACCGCCTGGTCGTCGGGGTCGCCGACCATCCACCGCATCGCCGACTTCCAGAAGCGAAGGTAGGCCTGGTTGCCGCCCCCCTGGCCGGCCTCGGAGAACGACCAGCGCCACGAGCTGTCCACGGACAGCGCCATGGTGCGGCCCTTCCCGACCTGGCGCACCGCGAGCACCGGCAACGGGGTGCCGTCGGACGCCTTCCGCGTGGGGTGGGCCAACAGCACCGCCGCGCCGGGGGCGGCCCCCACGCTCAGGTTGGAGCCGTCCAGGCTCGGGAGGCGGCCCCAGGTGGCGGCGCTCTCGGCGGCATCCGCGCTCAGGCGCGTGAGCGGGTGGCGGGCGCCGGCGGCGGTGAGCACCGGAGAAAACGGTGCTTCGTCGACCGACTCGCCGGCAACCCCGAGCTTGACCGGGAGCACGTCGGCAAGCGGAGTGCCCGCGTACCGCCCCAGGTCGAAGCTGCGGTCGCCGCCGAGGAACGCGAGCGCCCCGCCCGCCCGAACGTACTCCGCGAGGTTGCCCAAGAGCGCGTCGGCGTCGCCTTCGAAGTAGGGCTCGTAGTCGAAGTTCTGGAGGATGACCAGGTCGAAGGTGGAGAGATCGTCGGAGAAGAGCCGCCGGTACGGGAACTCGATGAGCGAGAGCTCCTGCGGCAAGAAGCCGGAGCCCATGTCGGCCATGGTGCGGAGGATGAAGAAGCTCACCAGGTCGACGCCGGGGTCTTCCTTGAGGAACAGGCGGAGGAACTTCTGGTCCATCGACGGTGAGCCACACACCTGCAGCACCCGCATCCGGTCGCGCACCACGCGCACCGCGCGGGACATCGCGTTGTTCGACGGCACCGCGTCTTCGCCCGGCGTGGGCACGGTCGCTTCGTAGATGAACCGGCCGGGCGTCTCGGGGAGCAGGTCGAAGTGGGCGCGGGCCCTGCCGGCTTCGTCGAAGCGCACCGCCCGGCTCCCGACCGGGCTCCCATTGCGGGTCAGGGTCACGGTGGTGCCCTCGAGCGCCAAGCCCGTGCGCTCCACCTCGACGTCAACCGAGAGGTTGGCCCGCAAGAACGCGAAGGCCCCCGCGTGGACCGCGGTCACGGCGACGTCGGGTACCGCGCGCTCCTGCCCGATCTGCACGACGGTGAGCGGCCCGCCGAGCTCCGGCAGTGCGCCCTGGTCCAGGTGGCGCACGCCGTCGTCGCCACGGGGGGCGAGGCCCCCGCGGTCGATGCCGTCGGTCACCAGGACGATGCCGGCCAGCGTCTCGCCGGCGTAGCGGCGGTCGAGCGCCTGGAGGGCGGCGGCGAGGTCGGTCGCGCCGAGGTCGGCGGCGGGGGCGTCGCCGAGGCGGAGGTCGCCGCCGAAGTGGAACCGTTGGGCCCCGGGCAACGCGGCGGCCGCGGCCTGCGCGAGCGCGAGCCGCGTGCTCCCGCCCGGCTCGGTCACGCCCATCGACCGCGACGCGTCGACGAGGACGACCAACTGCCCGGGCTCCTGGCGTTCGCCCTCCGCGACCCACACCGGCCGGGCCGAGACCCACACGAGCACCCCCCCGGCGAGCGCGGCGGCGACGAGCTCCCCGAGGCGGCCGCGTACGGGGCCTGGCGTGGCCTGGAGCCCCAGGACGACACACACCGCGACCGCGACGAAGCCCACGACCACCGGAGTGCCGGTGAACGCGAGGTGGCCCCCCGCGAAGAGCGCCCCGCCGGTGAGCCAGTCCATCATTCGAGCCGCCCCTCTTCCATCAGGCGACGGACGTGGGCCTGGTCGTGCTTGTAGTTGGAGGTGAGCGCGTAGAGCAGCACGTTGATCGCGAGCTTGATCGCCTCACGGCGCTGTGCTTCGCCGCCGGGGACACACGCGGCGAGGTCGAGGCCGTCGGCCCGCCGGTCGAGCGCGCCGGAGAGGTCGTCCTGGCTGTAGAGGAGCGGGTGCATCGAGCCGAGCGGCACGCCGCTGAGCACCTGGTGGGTCGCGACGCGGCCCACCGGCCGACGGATGAGGAAGAAGCTCCGGTAGACCGAGTGATCGGCGCTGAGTGTGCCGAGCGCCCGCGTGGGGAAGAGCTGGAGGAGGAGGCTGCGCACGCTGCGATCGAACGCCGAGTCGGCCGCGCCGGTGGCGTCGTCGACGAGCAGGAAGCCGCCGTACGAGAGGTAGCGGACGAGCTGCTCGCGCGCGCGCTCCGAGAGCGCGGGGAGCGGCCCGTCTCCGACGAGGACCGCGACCGGGTGCGAGAAGAGCGCCGGGTCGTCCGGCGCGAGCTGGACCACCCGCGGGGTGCACTCGACGCTGGTGGTCTGGACGGTCTCGAGCAACAGGCGCGTCCACGCGTTCGGGCGGGACAAGGTGCCGCTGGCGAGCTGGAGCTCGGCGACGTCGATGCGGCTCCCCTCCCCGAACGCCGCCGCGCGCCGGGGGGCGGCCAACGCCGCCGCACCGAGGAACGCGCCGGCCCCGCCGAGCAGCGCCCGCCGGCTCAGGCGTGCGCCGCTCACGCCACCCCCTCGGCGCCCGGGAGCGCACGCCGTGACAAGGCGGTCGCCGCCACGAGGACCGCAGCGGCCGCCACCACCAGGCCGGCGTCGACCGGCACCCGTCGGCGGACCTTGTCGGGGTCGAGCCCGGCCTGCACCTCGTCGATGGTGAGGTCGGGGCGTACGTCGGACTCGCGCGCCGGCACGTTCACCGCGACCCAGGCGGTGGGCGCTTCGTCGGGGCGGGCCACCGCGTACGCCCCCGCGACCTCGGGCAGGAAGCGCACCCCCCCGGGGCGGCGCTCGAGCTCCACACGCTCGCCGCCGGGCCCGCGGACCTCGACGCTGTCGCCCGCCACCAGCGCGACCTCGACCGGTTCGCCGACCGTGCCGTCCAGGCGCGCGCCGGCGCCGCCGAGCTCGCCGCCGAGCCAGCCGACCAGGCGCGTCCAGAACGGCACGTACACCGACTGGAGCGGGAAGTTGCCCCAGCCCAGGTCGGCGGTGCTCGTCCACAGGAGCACCCGCCCGTTGCCGATGCGGCGCTCGACCAACGCCGGCGCGCCGTTGGCGTAGCGGAGCACCGTCCGCACGGTGTCGCCGTCGGTGTCGCCCGGCGGCGAGTCGTCGTACGCTTCGAGCGTGAACACCCGGCGCGCGCGCACCCGGCCGAAGCCGACGCGGCCCTCGGAGCCGAACGGCGAGAACAGCTCGTCGTCGAGCGCCGGCGACGCCAGCGGGACGCCGGCCTCGGCATCGAGCGTGACGAGGTCGCGCGGACGACCGAGCGGGGCGGGCAGGATGGCGCCGAGCGCGCTGTTCCACACCTCGGCGCTGACGTTGTCGCCGACGCTGAGGATCAGCGCACCCCCCCCGCGGACGAAGTCCACCAGGGTCGCTGCGACCGGCGCGGGATCGCCGAGGTTGGCGACGACGGCCACCCGCCAGGTGCCCTCGGCGAGGCGTGAGGCCCCGGCGGCCGCCACGACGTCGAGCGCGGCGCCCTGGCCGCCGCTCGGCGCCAGCGCCCGCTCCAGGAAGTACACCTCGGACCGGGTGGGCGTGCTCCCCGGGTCGCCGTCGACGACGAGCACCCGGCTCAGGCCCACCCGCGGCAGGTGGAAGTAGCGGGTGTCGTCCAGGGGCAGGTCGGGGTCGTCCAGGCGCACCGACGCGACGCCGCCCTGCGCCTGGCGGGGCACCGTCACCGCCACCTCGACCTCGCCGGGGCCGTCGTCGGTGGCGGCCGGCACCTCGGCGAACACCGTCATCTCGGCCCCGTCGGGGAGGCGCACCGTCGCCGGCACCTCGCGCGCGGCGCCGTAGTTGAGCACCCGCACCGAAACCGCGCCGCCCTCGAGGCCATCGCCGTAGCGGGCGTCGGCGACCACGAGGTTGGCGGGCGCGGCGGCCCCGACGGGCCGCGGGAGCACCCGGGCCCCGGTCACCGCGAGGCGTTCGAGGCTGTGGCGGGCGGCGGCGACGTTCCCCGGGCCGGCGCCGTCGGTGTAGATCACGACCTCGCCGGGCTTGCCGTCCAAAAGCGCACGGGTGCGGGTGAGGGCGCCGTCCAGGTCGGTGCCCCCGGCGCGGACCGTCAACGTCTCGATCCGCGCGGCGACCGACTCGTGCTCGGTCGTCCAGGCGGGCTGCAGCTCGACCGCGGGCAGCCCCGCCGTGAAGGCCGCGAGCTCGGTGCCCTCGGGCAGCGTGCGCACCATCTGGGCCGCATCGGCGATGGCGCGGGCGTGGGCCGACTCGCCGCCCTCCCGCCGGTCCATCGACAACGAGGTGTCCAGGACGACGACGACGCGGCCGGTGGAGCCGATGGTCGCACGGGCTTCGGGGAGGCGCAGCTCCGGCCGCGCGAGCGCGAAGACCAGGAGCGCACACCCCAGCACCCGCAGCGCGAGGAGCAGCAGGTCGTGGAGCCGACGGCGGCGCTCGACGCGCATCCGCAGGCGCTCGAGCAGCAGCATCGCGCCGAACGGGACGCGCGTATCGGGCTTGCGACGCACCAGGTGCGCGAGCACCGGCGCCGCGAGCAGCACGCCGGCCGCCAGGGCCGCGGGGGCGAGCAGGGCGAAGCTCACGGGCTCCCCACCCCGCGCAGGAAGTGCCCGATCGCGTCGACCAGCGAGCCGCGCGCCTCGACCAGCACGTGCACCCCGCGGCGGCGGCGGAGCTCGCCGCGCACCTCGCCGAAGAAGCGCGCCGCCTCTTCTTGCACGAGCGGGCGCATCGCCGCGGGGTCGAGCGCCTGGTCGGCACCACCTTCGGGGGAGTACAGCCGCAGCGGCAGGGCCCAGTCGAGCCCCGTCTCCCGCGCGTCGTAGACCTGGAACGCGCGGACGTCGGCGCGGCGTTGCACGAGCGCGTCGAGCGCGCCGGCCCACACGTCGGGCGGCTCCATGAAGTCGCTGACGAGGACGACGAGGCCCCGGGGGTGCGCGCGTGTGCCCACCCGCCGCAGGCCTTCGGCGAGCCCCGCACGCCCGGCCGGGCGCAGCGAACCGAGCGCCGTGAACAGGCGCGCCAGGTGGGTGCGCCCCCGGCGGGCGGGCAGGTTCCGGACCGGGCTCCCCTCCCCGCCGAGGATGTCGAGCCCGACCGGCTCGTTCTCCAACAGGCACAACCACGCCACCGTCGCCGCCACGCCGAGCGCCTGGCTCCACTTCTCGGGGGTGGAGCCGAGGTCGGCCGACGCGTCCATGCACAGGGTCACGCCCATCTCGGTCTCGGCCCGGTACCGGCGCACCACGGGACGATCCCGCCTTCCGAGCACACGCCAGTCGAGGTCCCGGAGGCTGTCGCCCGGCGTGTAGGGCTTGTAGTCCGCGAATTCGACCGCCTGCCCCACGTGCACCGAGCGGCGCAGGCCCACCCCGAGGCCGGCCACGGTCTGGCGTGCGCGCAGGTGCAGCGAGCGCACACGTGCGACGACGTCGGGGCGGAGCAGCGCAGCGCCGGTCATGTCAGGGCCGCACCACCTCGACGAGCCGCCGGACCAGCTCGCCGGAGCGGAGACCCTCCGCCTCGGCCGAGAAGTTCGGGATCACGCGGTGGCCGAGCACGCTCGGCGCGACTCGGCGGACGTCGTCGACGTCGGGGTTGAGGCGCCCGTCCAACGCGGCCCGGACGCGCGCGCCGAGGGCGAGGAACTGGCTGGCCCGGGGGCCGGCGCCCCACTGCACGAACTGGCGCACCACGTCGGGCGCGTCGGGGCCGGGGCGGGTGGCGCGGGCGAGGCGCACCGCGTACCGGGTGACCGCGTCGGAGGTCGGGAGTCGGCGCACGAGGCCCTGGAGCGCCAGGAGGGTCTCGCGGTCGAGCACCGCCTCGGGTTCGGGGCCGAGCTCGCCGATCGTGCGCTCGACGATCTCGACCTCCTCGGCCTCCGACGGGT
>SXOM01000300.1 GCA_005776735.1 Pseudomonadota bacterium | reverse complement strand
CGCCGCGTGGGCGGGCTCGGCGCCGCGGGCGCGTTCAGCTTCTTCTTCTCGCACCACATCTCGACCATCGAAGGCGGGATGATCGTCACCGCCGACGCCGAGCTCGCCGACGCGCTCCGTTCGCTGCGTGCGCACGGGTGGGTGCGCGAGCGGGCGGATCGTCGGGAGTGGGCGGCGCGGTGCCCCGAGATCGACCCCCGGTTCTTGTTCGTGTCGGCGGGCTACAACCTGCGCCCCACCGAGATCGCGGGGGCGTTCGGCCTGGTCCAGGCCCGGCGGCTGCCGGCGTGGCTCGAGCGCCGCCGCGCCAACCACGCGGCGTGGTGCGCCGACCTCGGCGACCTGGTCGACGTCTTCCCCGAAGCGCCGGGCACGGCGCACGCAGGGTTTGCGTTCCCGTTCCTCGTCCGCGGGGATCGCGCTTCGTTCATGGCGCACCTCGAAGCGCACGGGGTCGAGACCCGCCCCATCTCGGGGAGCAACCTCGTGCGTCAGCCCGCGTTCGAGCGGGTGCCGGGCGCCCGCGCGCCGGTGCCCCTGCCGGTGGCCGATCGGGTGCACCGCGACGGGTGTTTCGTCGGTAATCACCACGCGTTCGGGGAGGGGCACGGCCGCCGCCTCCGCGAGCTCGTCCTCGCCTGGAAGAACTCCGCATGAAGATCGTCGTCACCGGCGGGGCCGGCTACGTCGGCAGCGTCCTGGTCCCGCACCTGCTCTCGCTCGGGCACCGGGTTCACGTCATCGACACCCTGAAGTTCGGCGTCGAGCCCATCCTGGGCTCCTTCATCCACCCCGGCTTCAGCTTCCGGCACGGAAACGTGCTGGAGATCCCGGCGCTCGCGCGCGATCTCGCCGACGCCGACGCCGTGGTGCACCTCGCGGCGGTCGTCGGCTACCCCGCGTGCAAGAAGTGGCCGGACGAAGCCCGCCGCACCAACCTCGACGGTACCCGCGCGGTCCTCGATCACATCCGCCCCGAGACGCGGTTCATCAACTTCTCGACGGGGAGCAACTACGGCGAGGTGATGGGGGTCTGCGACGAGGAGACGCCGCTCAACCCGCTCTCCTTGTATGGCGAGACCAAGACGGCGGCCGAACACATGGCCATGTCGCGGCCCAACAGCGTCGCGCTCCGCTTCGCGACGGCGTTCGGCCTGTCGCCGCGCCTCCGCCTCGACCTGATGATCAACGACTTCGCGTACCAGGCGTTGGTAAATCGTTACTTGTTGGTGTACGAGCGTCACTTCCGCCGTACGTTCATCCACGTGCACGACATGGCGCGGGTGGTGCCCCACCTGCTCGACAACTGGGAAGCGGCGCGGGACAAGGTGCTCAACGTGGGCCACGAGTCCATGAACTACACCAAGGAGGACATCACCCAGCTCCTGCAGAAGAAGCTGAACTTCCACCTTTACTTCGCTGATGTCGGCAGCGACGAGGACAAGCGTGACTACGCGGTGAGCTACGCCCGGATCCGCGGCCTCGGCTTCCACACCGCGGTGGGCATCGATCGGGGGTTGGACGAGCTCATCGCGGGCCTCTCGCACGTGCGCATCCACAACCCCTACAGCAACGTGTGAGCATGGACGCGGCGTGGGGGGAGGAGCTGTCGCTCGCCGGCGCCCGGGTGCTCGTCACCGGCGCGCGCGGGTTCTTCGGCGCCCACCTGGTCCGCGCGGTCCAGGAACAGGGCGGCGCGGCGCTCGGCGTGGGTCGCGACGAGGCCGATCTGTGCGATCCCGGCGCGGTCGCGGCGATGTTCCGACGCCTGCGGCCCGACCTCGTCATTCACGCGGCCGCGGTCGGCGGCGGGATCGGCTGGATGAAGGCGCACCCCGCCACGGCGTTGTCGGGAAACGTGCTGGCCAACACCAACGTGCTCGACGCGGCGGCCCGCGCCGGGGTGCGGCGGCTGGTCGGCATCTCCTCCGCGTGCGCTTACGCGCGCGACGCCGCGCAGCCGATGTGCGAAGCGCACCTGTACGAGGGGGAGCCCGAGCCGACCAACGGCCCCTACGGGCACAGCAAGCGGCTGATGATGCGGCACGGCGCCGCGCTCGCCGAGGAGCGGGGGTTCGACTCGGTCTTCGTGGTGCCGACCAACCTCTTCGGCCCCGGCGAGTCGTTCGACCCGGTGCGCGCGCACGTGGTCGGCGCGCTCGTGCGGCGCTTCGAGGCCGCGCGGTCGGAAGGGGTCGCCGAGGTGGTCTGTTGGGGCACCGGGCGCGCCACGCGTGACCTGCTCTACGTCGAGGACGCCGCCCGCCTCGCCGTCCGCGCGCTCGCGGTGGGCGGGGGACCGGAGCCGGTGAACCTGGGCAGCGGGGTCGAACGGTCGATCGCCGACATCGCGGCGGCGGTCGCCGAAGCGTGCGGCTACCGCGGCGCCATCGGCTGGGACCGCTCGCGGCCAGACGGGATGCCGCGCAAGCAGCTCGACGTCCACACGATGACGGCGCGGCTCGGCCCGCCGGGGCTCATCCCGTTCTCCGAGGGCCTGGCCCGGACGGTCGCGTGGTTCCGCTCCTCCTCCTGACCGCCTGCCTCGAGCGGGTCACCGGCGAAGCGGTGCCGCTGGATCCTCGCTTCTACGAAGGCGGGGGCGACGCGGCGAACCCCGGCGGCGGGGCCGGGCAGCTCGGCGTCCCCTGGGCGAGCACGCCGGGCGACAAGGTCGACCTCCGCTTCGCGGTCACCGGGCTCGACGCCGGGACGTTGCAGCTCGACGTGCTCGTTGCCGACCCCGCCAAGCCCGGCGGCGTCGATCGGCTCGGTCGTATCGAGACGGCGGACAGCCCGATCGTGCTCTCGGTGCCGACCTCGGTGAAGGGGTTCACGGTCGAGATCTTGCAGGACCCGGGGCAGGACGGCCCCTCCGACGACGACCCCTACGCCACGCTCACCATCGACATGGCGGCGCTCCCGGAGGGCGAGATCCCCGTCGTGCTCGTGGTCGGCGCCCGCCCCGCGCCCACGGGCGGGGGGGCGGGTGGGGGCGGGGGTGTGTCCGAGCCGTGGTCGGGCGCCGAAGGTGCGCGGGTCCCGTTCTCGTGCGTGGTGTCGACCGACGACGAGGGCGAGATCCAGGTCGACGTCACCGAGCCCGATCCGTCCGCGCCGGGCGGCCAGCGCCGCGTGGGCCAGCTCCGCCTCCCGGTGGCGGGCGCGTTCACGTTGGAGGTGCCGGCCACGGTCCAGAGCTTCCGGTTGGAGGTGTTCCAGGACCGGGCGGGCGACGGCCCCGACGCGGGCGACCCGTACGCGGAGAGCACCGTCACGGTCGCGTCGATCGGCACCGACCCCCTCGCGCTCACGCTGGTCGCGGGGAGCCGCGGCGCCGCCGGGAGCGGCGCCGTGCCCGCGCCGGGGGGCCCGGGCGGCGGTGGCGAGCCGATGGAGCCGTGGGCCGACGCGACGGGCCCCACCGCCACCTTCCGGGCGACGGTCGTCGCGCCCGGGGCCGGCGACGTGCAGGTCGACGTGAACGAAGCGGACAGCACCGCGCCGGGGGGGCAGCGGCGCGTGGGCGCCCGGGTGCTCGCCGGTTCGGGGGAGCTGAGCTTCGCCGTGCCGCTCACCGTGAAGAGCTTCAAGCTCGAGGCGTTCCAGGACCCCGGTCACGACGGACCGTCCGAGTCGGACCCGTACGCCGAGCTGACCGTGACCGCCGCGCAGGTGGCGACGCCGGCGACGCTCACGTTGGTGGCCGGCTCGCGGGGGCGCCCGGGCACCCCCACGCCGCCCCCCGCGCCGGGGTCCGCGGACACGCCGGTCGAAGGTACGGTGCTGCTCAGCGGGACGGTCCGCGCACCCGGCGCCGGGAAGGTCGCGGTCGACGTGTTCGCCGGTGGCGCGGCCGCGGGCGCGGCGCGGAAGCACCTCTACAAGGTCGAGACCACCGATGGGGCGTGGAAGCTGCGCGTGGCGGCGTCGCTCGGGCCCGTGGAGATCGAGGCCTACCAGGACGCCGCCGGCGACGGCCCGAGCCCGGGGGATCCGCGGGGGCGCTACGCCAAGGACGTGGCCGTGGGCACCGCCGACCTCTCGGGCCTGGACCTCACGCTGGAGTGAGCGCCGCGGCGCGCCGCAGGAACGGCCGCTCGACGCGGCCGGTCGCGGCGCGCCGCCCAAACCCGCGGGGAAACGAGCGGTCCGGCCAGATCGACGGAAGCGGGTTAGGGGCCGCGCACTCTGGTGGATGTCCGGATGACCTGGCTGGCCCTGACGCTCTACTCCTCGACCGCGGCGGCCATTCCGCCCGAAGGCCTGGGCGACCTGCTCGTGACCGAAGTCCAGGCCGACACCAACGCGGTGGCGCCCTACTACGGCGAGTGGGTCGAGGTGTACAACAACGCCGGGCACACCCTCGATCTCAACGGGCTGGTCATCGAGAGCTCCGGCTTCACGCTGACGATCCCCGCCGGGCCGCCGGTGCTCACGGTCGACGCGGGCGGCTACTTCGTCTTCGGCGCGAGCGACAACACCGCGCTCAACGGCGGCGTCCAGGTCGACTACTCGTGGGACGAGGTCACCTCCCACGCGTTCAACCTCTCGTTGGCCGACGACATCCTCACGCTCACGTACGAGGGCGTGGTCCTCGACGAGGTGGATTGGGACTCGACGTGGGGCTGGCAGGCTTCGCCCGACTCGGCACACCAGGTCCAGCCGAGCGCCAGCAGCAACGAGTGGGCCAACGGCCTGTTGTGGAACTGGTGTTCGTCCACCACGATCGTCGCGGGCGCCATCAAGGGCACGCCGGGCGAAGAGAACGAGCAGTGCGGCGACGAGTACAACGTCGACAACGACGGCGACGGCTACGCCGAGTTCCAGGGCGACTGCGACGACGAACACGCCGACATCAACCCCGACGCGATCGACGGCGTGGCCGACCCGTACGGCGTGGCCGACGACGATGCCGACTGCGACGGCGTCCGCGACGACGGCATCACCGACGACGACGGCGACGGGTGGACCGAGGTCGACGGCGACTGCGACGACGAAGAGATCGGCACCTACCCGGGCGCGGTCGAGGCGCTCGACGGGCAGGACAACGACTGTGACGGGTGCGAAGACGACGTCGACTACGACCGCGACGGGTGGACCGTGTGCAAGGTCGAGTGCGACAGCAACGGCGACGGCGTCATCGATGCGAGCGACTCGCTCTGCTACGACTGCAAGGAGGCCCCGGAGGGCGCCACGCAGGAGGTGATCGACGCCTGCGCCGAGTACAACCCCGACGCGGCCGACGTCCCCTACGACGGCAACGACCAGGACTGCGACGGGTTCGACGAGTGCGACGTCGACGGCGACGGCTACACCGCCACGTCGGCCGCAGGCGCCGGCTGCGACGGGTACGACTGCAACGACGGCGACGCCGCGGTGCACCCCGGCGCGCCGGAAGACATCCAGAACGGCATCGACGACGACTGCGACGGCGTGGTCGACCTCCCCGACCGGGACGGCGACGGCTTCACCGGCGAAGGCGGCGACTGCATGGACCTCGACGCGGAGACCTACCCCGCCGCCCAGGTCGCGCTCAGCGCCCAGGTCTACCCGGGGGCCACCGAGGTCTGCTTCGACCAGGTCGACAACGACTGCGACGGGTTCATCGACAACCTGCCGGCGTGCACGCGCGGCGCGAGCACCGCCCGGGTCCGCGGCGGCGGCTTGTGCGGCGTCGTGGACGGCGGCGCCAACTCCCTGCTCGCGCTGTTGGCGCTGGGCACCCTCACCGCGCGGCGCGCGCGGAGGAACGCATGATCGCCCTGCTTCTCGGTGCAGCGGCCTGGGCCGCCGAAGGCGACGCCGGGCTCGACTTCGAGCTGTTCCGCCCCCACGCCGACTTCTACGGGTACTCCGTGGTTCCCGGCGCTTCCACGCTCCAGAACCTGCAGCTCGGTGCGGGCCTGTGGTTCGACTACAGCGACGACCCCGTCGTGCTGGTCGACGCCGCCGGCACCCGCGTCTCCCCCGATGGGAGCGAAGCCGACGGCCTGGTCAACGGCCGCGCGCAGGCCCACGCGCAGGTGGGCCTCGGCATCTCCCGCTTCGGGAGCGTCACCGTCGACGTTCCGTTCGTCCTGAGCCAGGACGGGTTCGTGGCGCCGACCCTCGGCGATCCGGTGCCCGACAAGCTCCCCACCGCCGGTGTGGGCGACATCGTGCTCACCCCGAAGGCGGTGCTGCTCGACCGGGATCGCATGCCGATCGGCCTGGCGCTGGCGGTGCCCATCGGGGTGCCCAGCGGCAACGCCGAGGCGTTCTTGGGCGAAGGTGCGGTCAGCGCCGCTCCGCAAGCGATCCTCGAGTGGTCCGACGAGAAGGTGCACCTGCGCGCCCACAGCTTCCGCATCGCGGCGATGGGCGGCGTGCTCCTGCGCGAAGAGGCGCGCCTGCAGGACACGCGCCTCGGCAACGCCTTCACGTACGGCGTCGCCGCCGGCTACCGGCCGGTGGCGCCGGTCGAGATCGACCTGGAGCTGCACGGCAACTCCGCGGGTCTGCGTGCGTCGCAGAACGCAGCCGAGGTCCTGCTCTCCGGCAAGTTCCTGGTACAGGACCTCGTGGCGGTGAGCGTGGGCGGCGGCACCGGCCTCTTCGGCGGCGTGGGTGCGCCCGACTTCCGGCTCTTCGCCGGGGTGGCGTTCGCCCCCACCCTCGATCCCTCCGGCCGGGACAGCGACCGCGACAAGGTCCCCGACGGCCTCGACAAGTGCAAGAACGATGCGGAAGACCTCGACGGATTCCAGGACGCCGACGGCTGCCCCGAGCTCGACAACGACGCCGACGGCCGCGAAGACTCGATCGACCAGTGCCCCAACGACCCCGAGGACGACGACGGGTTCATGGACAACGACGGGTGCCCGGAGAAGGACAACGACAAGGACGGCGTGATCGACGCCGACGATCAATGCCCCAACGAAGCGGGCAGCCCCGACCTCGCCGGCTGCCCCAACCGCGACACCGACGGCGACGGCATCGGCGACGACCTCGACCGTTGCCCGTACGACGCCGAAGATGTCGACGGAGACCGTGACGAGGACGGCTGCCCCGACGAAGGGCGCGTCGTGGTCGAGAAGGGCTTCATCCGGATCAACGACGTCATCTACTTCGACTTCAACAAGGTCTCGATCCAGGAGCGCTCCAACAGCCTCATCGACGAGATCGCGAAGGTCATCGTGGCCAACCCGCAGCTCCTCAAGATTCGCATCGAAGGCCACACCGACGACGTGGGCAGCGACATCGCCAACCTGAAGTTGTCGCAGGGCCGGGCCGAGTCGGTGAAGGCGGCGCTCGCGGCGCGCGGGGTCGAGGCGGGCCGTCTCGACGCGGCCGGCTTCGGCGAGATGCGCCCGAAGGTGTCCAACGACACCGAAGAGCACCGCGCGGAGAACCGACGGGTCGAGTTCATCATCGTCGACCAGAAGTAGCGCTCGAAATCTGGGGTGGCGGGCGCCGGCGATCGTGCGCCCGCCCCCGTGCTTCCTGCGCCCTCGGTCGGGTTGATGCCTCCGTGAGAACCCGGATGGAACGCGGGATCCAGGATCGGATCGTCACGAATTTGTGATCTTGTCCACCGAGGTTCGTGGTATCGTGAAGACCTTCGTGGGGTCCCCGATGTCCGTGCGTCACTTCTCGGTGGTGTCTCTGTTGGTCTCGGTCGCGTGCATCGCGCCGGATCAGAACTTCGGTGGCGACGAGGATCCGATGAAGGACACCTCCGGCCTGGAGGAGATCCCGGTCGACTCCGGCGACAGCGGCACCGGCGAAGGCGACGGCACGATCACCGGCGCGGTCCAGGTGGAGCTGTACAGCTACGACGACGCGGGCGAGCTCGTGTGGGAAGAGTGGGAGCCGCTCTACGGCGACGACTTCCCCTTCGGCTCGATCTTCGTCGCGGCCTATCGGCTGGACGAAGAGGCGATGTCGATGAGCTACCTCGACCAGTACGTCATCCGTTCGCCGGACCCGGACGGCAACACCTACGAGCTGCAGGTCGATCCCGCCGAAGCCGAGCAGGTGCGCGTGTACGCGCTCTTGGACTACTGGGCCGACGGCATCCTCGCCAGCAACGAGCCGATGGGCATCTGGCCCGAGGTCATCGACGT
>SXOM01000299.1 GCA_005776735.1 Pseudomonadota bacterium | reverse complement strand
GCGCGTGGTGCTCGCCGGCCCGCCGCCGCGCGACGAACGGTTCCGCGTGCAGGAGGCGGTGTGCGACGGGGCGCTCCCGCTGCCGGCGCTCGACGTGGACGCTGCGGCGGGGCGCGTGGTCGGCGCGGGCTGGCGTCCCCGCAACCTGGGCCCGGCGGAGCGCCCGCTCCCCTTGCCGGTCGAGCTGCGTCGGGAGGGAGAGGTGGTCCCGTTCACCGTGGACGACGACGGGCTCCGGCTCGACCGCGGCGGGGGGCGTGTGTCGTGGGCGCACGGCGACCCGGTCACCTCCGACGGCCGGTGGGTGCGTCCGGGCGAGCGGTGCGTGGTGGGGGTGAAGCCGCAGAAGTTGGGGTTCGCGGTGAAGTCGGTGCTGCTCGGCGGCCGGGTGGGGGTCGAGGGTCGGGGGAGCCTCCACGTCGAGCTCCGCGCCGGGGACGAGCTCCTCGCCCAGGGCGACTTCACCGGCGACGCGCTGACCCAACTCGCGCGGCTGGAGCTGCCGGCGTGGCGTGTCGAGCCGTTCGAGCTGGTGGTCGCCGCCGCGGCCGATGCGCCGTGGGTGGCGCTGGCCGCGCCGAGTGTCGCCGACGAGTGACGGGGGGAGTAGGTTGGCCGGGTGGATGCGCACCCGACCTCGAGTTGTCTCCCGCCGCGGCGCCGATGGCCCCGGGTTCGCAAGGACGGGCGGTGGGGGGGTGTCGCGGTGGGCCGCGGGGTTGCACTCGCCGCGTTCCTCCTGGGCTGCGACGCGGGCTCGGGCGGCGGCAGCGACTCCGGCGTGGAGGTTGTCACCGACGAAACGGGGCACGACAGAGCGGAGGGCCTTCCGGACCTGCCGCCCTGCCCCGGCGCCGACTTCACCGGCAGTCCGGGGTGGTACCCCGCGAATCCGTGGTGGTACCTGCGGTCGACGGCCGACGACATGTACGGCACGTGGCAGGCGATCGAGGCGGCGGCGGCCGCCACGGGGTGTCCTTCCGCGGCCACCGACGGCGACGTGATCACGTATTCTGGGGAGTGCTCAGCGGAGAACGTCGAGTTCGAAGGGACGTGGCGGGCGGAGTCCGTCGTCGACCGGCTCGACTTCGTACTCGAAGAGGTGTCCACGACCGTCGCGCTCGGCGGTTTGCCGCAGGACCTCACCGCCTCCGGTTGGTTCTACTCGGACACGACCGTGGTGGCGGGCCGAATCGTCGCGGTCGAGGACCGCGCGGAGGGGTACCGCTCGCTGCACCGTGGCACAGGGAATGACGGCGACTTCGTGTTCGAGGGCGTCCAGGCCCTCCAAGACACCGACCACTTCGTCGCCGAAGGCGCCATCACCGTGGATTGGGCGTGGGGCGCAGGTCGATACTGTCCCGTGGTCGAGCTCCACGCGGCGCCGGGCTGTCCCGAAGAGCCGGACGGACACTACGCCGTGCAGGGTGCGGAGACGTGGCTGATGGTCGCCAACGGAAGCGGCGAGTGCGACGGATGCGCGGATGTGTACCGGGATGGCGAGTGGCAGGAAGAGTTCTGCGGTCTGCCGGACATGCTGAAGTGACTCCCGGCGCCACGGGCACCGATCTGCGGGGCGAATCTGCGACAATGACCGCGCGGCTGCCGGCCGCACTCGGGTTCGGCGCCGCCGCTCCCGAGGGCAGGGATGTTCTCGTCGGCAACGATCACGATGCGGCCAGTACCCGCTCCATCCGTACGGCCTGCGCGGCGAACCGGAGGGCTTGCTGGACGTCCACTCGGCTGACTGGGCTTGCCGAGCATGACGTTCGGGTTGGCGACGTGGACGCTGGGCATCCGGCGACCCGCCGAACGCCGGAATTCTGTCGCGAGGCCGGGCGCTGCCCGGGCTCGTCGGCAGCAATTCCTTGTTCGGCTCACTGAGCGTGGACAATGCGCTCAAACAACCTACTCTTCGGCACGACGAGGCCCGGCCTCCGAGGCTGAGCCGGCTCGACTCGGGCGCCGGGCGCGGCGGGTGGCGAGGGCAGGTCGGTGGGTCACGGCGCAACGGGCACCGAGGATCCACGGAGCGATTCTGCGACGACGGTTGAGCGGCGGCATCCGATAGCGAGCGCAGCGAAGCTGGCGGATTCCGTCCGCCCACGGGTGCGGCGGGGGCACCAGGAGGCCGGAGGGGCGAGACTGCCGACCGGCGTGGGCGTCTTACGGCTGTTCCGGAGCGAAACGGGTGAGGACGCCGTCGGTCACCAGCGGCGCGAAGTCCTCATCGAGCGTCCAGAGTTCCAGGGAGTCTCGCCGGGCGACGGCCGCGATGAGGCAGTCCACCAGAGCGAGCGTGACTCCTTGGGCGCGGTAGTGGTTGCCGAGAGCGCCTGCGGCCCGCCAGATGTCCAGGTCCAAGCCAGGGCGTCGTACACTCTCACTCAGCAGGCGGATCACGGTTCGTTCGCGCTCGGAGTGCGCCCCATAGAGCAACTCGGCGAAGATCGGATCCACGACGACAACCGCCTCCTTCTCCAGCAGATCGACCAATCGCGTTCGCCACGGAGAGTTCGCGGAGCGGCGAAAGAAGTCGACCCAAACGGAGGTGTCGACGAGGACTTCACGCACCCGGGCGCCGACGGTCTGCGGCGCGGATCTCGCGGGCATCGATGTCCAGGTCGAGGGTGCCCGCCGCGTCGATGACGGCGCGGAGCTTCTGTCGCCGGAGGTAGTCCTCCAAGGCGATGACGAGGGCCTCGCGTCGAGTCGGCGCGTTGGAGACGGCTTGCACCTCTTCGAGGAGGGGCTCGGGAAGATCGACGGTGGTGCGCATCGGTGATGCCTCCATGGCGCACAACATACACGCATCTCCTCGCGGCGTCGCGGGGATCGACTCGAATCCAAGCGCGATCCGAGGATCCGAGGGGCGGAGCTACGCACGCTTGTTTGGCCGCTGGATCTTCCCGGACCACCTCGTCTGCCTTTCCGCGCCGAACGCCGGAATTCTGCCGTGAGCCGTCTTCGGCCGGTCGGCAGCAGTTCCTTGTTCGGCTCACCGACGGTGGACATTGCGCCGGAGCAACCCGGTCTCGGGCACGACGGTTCCCGGCCACCAAGGCTGCGCCGGCTCGACTCGGGCGCCGGGCGCGGCGGGTGGCGAGGGCAGGGCGCCGGGTCCCG
>SXOM01000298.1 GCA_005776735.1 Pseudomonadota bacterium | reverse complement strand
GTCGCCGTCGACCCCCACGCTGCCGCCGCCGGGGCCACCGGCGCCGGCCGTGCCGGCGTCGAGGCCGGGCGTTCCGCCACCGCCGCCACCCCCGGCCACGACCAGGTAGGTCGCGCCGCGGAGCAACCACGAGGCCTCGCCACCCCCGCCGCCGGCTTCGTCGGTGATGCCGGAGCACACGCCGCCGTTCTGGAAGCCGTCCGCACCGCCGAGACCGACACCGACCTCGAGGGTCTCGCCCGGCGTGACGTCGACCCACGCGTCGACCATGCCGCCGCCGCCGCCGAAGGCCGCGACCCCGGCGCCGCCGCCCGCGCCCCACGCCTTCACGTGGATGCGCGTGCAGCCCGCCGGCACCTCGAAGGCGGTCGACTCGCCGCCAACGTACGTGTGCACGTCGAAGGTGCACGCGGGGCCGGTGTCGGTGTCGCCGCCGGTGTCGGTGTCGCCGCCGGTGTCGGTGTCGCCGCCGGTGTCGGTGTCGCCGCCGGTGTCGGTGTCGCCGCCAGTGTCGCCGCCGGTGTCGGCGGTGTCCGAGGTGTCGGCGGTGTCCGAGGTGTCGGCGGTGTCCTTGGGGTCGGTGGCGCAGGCCACGAGGAAGATCAGCGGGCTCATTTCACGTTCCGGGTGTGCGACCGGCCTATGGAGCGGTCGCCCCCGCCGTACCCCCACCCAACCCCCAACGAGCGCGGTACCGCCTCACTCCGCGGGGGAGATCCCGCACTCGGTCTTGGCGACTTCTGCGTCGAAGATGCGTTCGGTACCCAACGTCCCTTCGGAGAGGAGCTCGAGCTTGAAACACTCCGCGCCGTCGGCCGCGAACCAGATGCGCTTGCCGTCCTCGATGCGCGCGGGCTCGCCCACGCGCCCGACGAACGCCGCGATCTTCTTGTCGGTGGGCTCGGTCGCGGCCGCGGCGGTGTCGAAGACCTCGGCCCACGCCGCCTTGATGGCGGTGCGGGTGGGCTTGCCGCGCGCGTCGACCCGCGGCGCGGCTTCGGGCGGGGGCGCCGGCGGCGGCGCGGACGGGGCCGTCACGGTGCTCGCCTCGGGAGCTTCGGGGGCCCCGGCTCCGGAACACGCCAGGCTCGAGGCCAGCGCGGCGGTGAGGAAGAGGAAGCCGGCGAGGCGAGCTTGCGGGGGCGTGGACACGGACGACTCTCAGGGACGGGCGCGCTAACCTGACACCGGCGCGCCGGCGTGTCCGTGATCGCCGAGAGGGCATACGTTGGCCTCCATGACGCGTCGCCTCGCCCCCCTCCTCGCGGTCCCGTTCCTCTGCGCGGCCGCGCCCGCCGGATCGCTCCCCGGCGCCGGGCCCGTCGTGAGCGCTCACCTCGGGCCGACGTGCATCGATCGCATCGGGGAGGAGACCCTCCACTTCATGCCGGCCTTCGGCGAGCGGGAGCGATGCGTCCTCGATGCGCCGGCGCTCGGGACGGGCTTCGACACGTTCCTGCGAGCCGACGACGAACTTGTGCTGACCGAGGGCCGCGCGCCGAGCGGGCGCCGGCGCATCGTCGCGTTCCGGGTGGGCGCCGACGGGGCGGCCCAGGCGAGAGCGCTTGGGAGCGTGCCGATCGACCCGACGGCGACGCCCCTCGAAGCGGATCGGGCCCTGCGGCACCCGCAGGCGTCGGTGGTACTGGTCCCCGTGCACCGGATGAAGCCGCACGCCGTGACGGAGGTCTGGGCCGTCGGCCTCGACGGGCGGGCGCCTCGGAAGATCGCATCCCTGGCCGGGGGTTCGCGCCTGATCTGGCCGCTCGCGGACGGCGACGCCGCGGCGTTCGAAGGGCTGAGGGGCGAGCCGACGCGGATCGTGCGCGCGACGAACGGTGCGGTGCTCGCAGCCGGGGTGACCGACGGGGACGACGTGGGCGGCGGCCTCGTGCGACTGCATGCGGCCGCGGGGGACTCCCTGCTCGACCTTGCCACGGGGCGGGTGACGGCGGTCCCGGCGCTCCCCGCCGATGCGGGTACCTTGCGCGCCCTGTCCGACCACGCGCTGGTCTTCGAGGTCCCCGTCGAGGCCACGACGAGCTGCGGGTTCGACACGAGCCGTATCTACCGCCTCCCTCCGCCCTGGACCGGCCCCGCCGAGCCGCTCGCCGAGGGCGCGATCTCGTTCTCCTGGCGCTCCGACACGGGCGCCGTGATGTACGCGCAGCGCCCCCGCACCTCCGAGCTGGCGAACCTCGTGACGGATCTGCACGACGGGGAGGACGCGTGGGCGCCCTGCGGCCCGAAGCTCGACGGCATCGCGGAAGGCTGGGTGGAGGCGGACCTGTTTCGCGTCGCAACCGCGGGGGGTGCGCCGGAGGCGCTGGGGTGCGCGTCGCTCCTCGGGGGCTCGGTCTTCGTGCCGGGCTGCGTCGACGTCGCCGCGATCCGCGTCGCGATCGCCCGCGTCCCCGAACCGTCCGCGGAGCCGCCTCGCACCGTCGAGGCCGCGGCGCAGCTTTGCTGGGCGGCGCTGGTCCACGGGGACCTCCCCGCCTGGGCCCGCTGCCAGGGGACCGGAGACGGGTTCCCGGACCTCGGGAGCCACTCGATCCTCGGACGGGTCGCGTACCTCCGGCTCCGCGAGTGGGCGCTCCGAGCCGCGCCGGCGAGCCCGGCGCCGGTCGTGAACGCCAACGGGACGGTACGGTTCAGCGCCGCCGGGCTCCCCGACCTCGGCATGACGTTCGAGCAGG
>SXOM01000297.1 GCA_005776735.1 Pseudomonadota bacterium | reverse complement strand
GCGGGCGGCGAGGTGCGCCGTGACGGCGGCGCCACCGAGCTCGGCGACGAGCTCGAGATGTTGGCGCGGCGCGGACACGCGGTCGTGAGCGCCCCCGATCGCCTGGCGGGGATCGCCGCCGCTGCGCGCGACGGGGCCCGGGTCGCGGTGCTCGACGACGGGTTCTCGGCGCGGAGCGTCGGCCGCGACCTGGACCTCGTGGTGCTCGACGCACGCTGGCCCGACGGCGGCGGACCGATCCCCGTGGGCACCCGCCGTGTGCCTCGGGCGTGGCTCGCCAGGGCCGACGTCGTGTGGTGCAATCACGGCGCCCCTCCCGCCTGGGTGCGCGCAGCGGCGCGCCCCGATGCCGTCTGGGTGCAGGCGCGCATGGTCCCGACCGCGTGGTTGCACCGGGGGGTGCGCAAGCCGCTCGACGCGCTGCCCCACCGGCCGTGCATCGCGATGGCCGGCATCGCCCGCCCGGCCGGCTTCTTCCGCGCCTTGCGCGGCCTGGGCGTGCGCCCGCGCGAGTGCCGCACGTTCCCGGACCACCACGCGGTCGGGTGGCGCGACCTCCAGGCGATCGAAGCGTGGCGAGACGACCACGTGGTGGTGGTGACGGAGAAGGACGCCGCGCGGCTTCCCCCCGGGCTCGGCGTGTGGGCGTTGTGCATGGAGGTCCACGTGGTGCACGGCGAAGCAGAACTTCGCGCCCGGTTCGCGCGCGCAGGCCTCGACCTCGGGGGCGCGCCGTGACCGGCCGCGTGCTCCGCGCCGCCGAGGTCCTCGTTCGCGCCGTCCCGCTCGCCGCCGCCGACCGCCTCGCGTGGGTCCTCGCGTGGGTGTGGTGGACCGTCCTTCCGTTGCGGCGCCGGGTCGCGGTGGACAACCTGAGGGCCGCCCTGCCCCAGCTCGCGCCCGGTCCCGTGCTCCGGCGGATGATGCACGATCTGGTGCTCGGCTACGTGGAGTTTGTCCGCTTCGACGAGCTCGGGCTCACCGTCGAGGGCGCGGAGCTGTGCGCGGGCGGCGCCGTCGTCGTCGCGGGGCACGGCGGCGCGTGGGACGTGGCGCTCCTGGCCTACGCCGACGCCTTTCCGCTGGCCATCTTCCTCCGCACCCCGAAGAACGCGGCCGTGCAGGCGTGGTTGGCCGAAAAGCGCGACGCGCATGGGGTGGTCCGCCTCGAGACCGGGGCCACGATGGCGGACGGGTTCGCGGCGCTCGAACAGGGGCGTTCGGTCTACTTCATCCAGGATCAACGCCACAACAAGGGCCCAGCCCTCCCATTCTTCGGGCGCCCGGCCCACACGTCGCTCGGCGCGGCCGTGGCGGCGCTCAAGTCGGGGCGCCCGGTGGTCGGCGCGTGGCAGTGGCGCGAAGGGATCGGCCGCCACCGCCTCGTGCTCCGCCGCCTGGACGTGGCGGGCGACGCAATCGCGCTCACCACCGCGCTCAACCAGTTCTACGAAGACCAGATCCGCGCCCGACCCCACGGCTGGTTGTGGCTGCACGATCGCTGGAAGCCGGTGCCGACCCAGGGGTGAGCGCCGCCGGTCGGCACCCGCCCCCACCCGCGCGGACCACGCGCCGGACGTTGTCGGCTTCGGGCTCGGTCGCGGCGTGGGCCCCAAAGTGACACACGGAGGGGGCCACGCCGCGACCGGCCGCGGGTCGGGCAACGTCCGGCGCGCGGCCCGTCCGGAGGGCCCGCCGCCGCGGTTCAGCCCGCTTCGATCTCCGAGCGGGCCCGCTCGGCGAAGAGCTCCTCCATCGGCGCTCCCCCCATCTGCCGGCGCAGGCCCTGGCACACCCGCCCGAGCCAGTCGGGGTCGGGGAGCTCGCCCAGGTCGGGCCGTTCGTAGCGCAGGACGACGCGTGTGACCGGCGACCACCGGGTGCGGCCGAACGCAACCTCCATCGCGTCGCGCACCTCGCGCTCGCGCCCGGTGAGCCACCCCTCGGCCCGTGCCCGGCGGACGAACGCGATGACCTGCGCGGCGTAGGCGGTGCGGTCGATGACGTCCTTGATGGTGAGGAACCACAGGACGGTCTTGAACAACTTCTTCAGCGGCCACACCACGGCGGTGCGCAGGCAGCCGACGAGCATCGACGACCGGTCCTCGGTGAGCACCTGGAGCTGCGCTTCGGTCAGCGGGGCGTCGGTCGGCGCGTCGATCGCCAGCGCCCGCCGGAGCGCGCGCGTGGCGAGGTAGTCGTCGAGAAAGGGGAGCGGCACGAGCATACACAGCCCGCTGAGGCACGCCCAGGTGGCGGGGGAGTACGTCATCCGGCGTGCCCGCAGGCGAGGACCCAGGCGGCGCCGGCCTCCGCGTCGTTGGTGGACAACGTCCACCATGCGCCATCCCGGCGGGTCAGGTTGAGCATGAGGTTTCCCTCGGCGTCGGCGAGCACGACGGTGACCCGGTGGGCCGGCGGGTCGTGGTCGACCCCCTGGAACAACGCCGAGAGCGCGGTGGCGCCGGCCGCGGTCGTGTCCGGGGTGAGGACCGCGGCGGTGCCGACGATGCGGCCGTCCTTGTACGGCACGTTCTCGAACGGGCGCCCGGACTCGAGCACATCGGCGTCGGCGGCCACATCCGAGCGGCCCACGACCACCCGCCACGGCGCCCGGAGGCGCCCCGCGGTGCACGCGGCCAAGGGGGCCCACGCGTCGAAGCCGACGTCGAGCTCTTCGGTGCGCGTGGCGGGCACACCATCCAGGAGCGCGGCCGCCTCGGTCCACTCCACCAGCACCGGCATCGTGATCCACGCTTCCCGCTGGGCGCGCTTGGCGAGCGTCTGTGCGGTGAGGTGCCGTGTGGGCGCCACCCGCCCGCCCCGGGCGCCGTGGGCCGCCATCGCCTCGTCGAGGCGGCCCGCGCGCAGGAGCGCTTCGGGGTCGGGATCGGCACAGGCCAGGGCGAAGAGCAGCACGCCGCGAGCCTAACGCCGCGCGGCGGCCGCGCCTCAGCCGAGGTACCGCTCGAGCTTGGGGACCTGCAGCCGCCACACGTGGCCGAGGTGCATCTCCATCATCGGGTAGAGCATGCCTTCTTCCTTCATGTTGTGCTGCTGGACGAGCATCATGAGCGTGTCGCCTTCGTCCAGGAGCGCGGACCAGTCCCGCCCGTCGGCGCGGCGCCCCATCTGGTCGAGCAGGGCGCGCATCTGGGCGTGCTCGTGCCGCATCACCGCGGTAGGGCCGTGGGTCATGCCCGTCTCGTTCTCGAACGCGGGGAACAGCACCTGCTCCTCCATCTCGAAATGTCGCCGCATCGAGCGGTCGAAGTCGGCCCAGGGCGTCGCGGGGTCCTGCCCGGCGTCGACCGCGGCCTCGACCGCGGCCCAGTGGGCGTCACAATCGCGATGATCGGCAGTGAACCAGGCGCGAGGGCCTGCGGAGAGCGCGGGGACCGTGGACATCTTCACCTCGAGGTGTGCCTAGCTGCCGCTCTACAGGTTATCAACCGATAACATGTCAACAGACAGTAACCGTCGCCTGCCGACCGAAGCGCGCCGCGAGGAGATCGTGGCGGCCGCCCTGCGCTTGTTGGGGGAGCGGAGCGTCGACACGCTGACCACGCGCGACATCGCCGCGGCGATCGGCGTCACGCAACCAGGGTTGTTCCGCCACTTCCGCACGCGGGAGGAGATCATCCTCGCGGTGGTCGAGCACGCGCAGGTGAGCCTGGGCCGCATCGCCGGGGCGTCGCTCGCTCGCCAGGACGACAACGCCGGGCGGCTTTTGACCCTGGGGATGGCGCTCCTCGCCCACGTCGAGGCCAACCCGGGCCTGCCGCGGCTGCTGTTCTTGTCCACCGGCGACCCCGGCCCCGTCCGCGACGCGTTGGCGGCGCTGGTGACCGCGCAGGGACGTGTCGTCGCGGGGCTGGTGCGCGCGGGCCAGGAGGCGGGCGAGCTCGACCCCGCGGTCGACGCCGACGCGGCTGCGGCCGTCCTCGTGGGGACGATCCAAGGGGCGGTGTTGCGCTGGGACGCCGAAGGCCGGCCAGCCGGCCTGCCGCCGCGCTTTCCGCCGCTCTACGCGGTGTGGGCGCGCGCGCTCGGGGTGGGCGTCGCTCGGGCGGCGCCGAAGCGCGCCGAAGCGGCTTCGCCGGGACGGCGGCTGGGCTTCCTGGACCTGGCGCCGATCCTGGCCGCCGGGACCGATCCGCTCGACACGGTGGTGCGTACGCTCCACGCCGCCCCGACCGGGGGGCTGGTGGTGCTGCGGGCCCCGTTCCGCCCGGCGCCGCTCCTGGCGCTGTTGCCCGGCCTCGGACACCACGTCCGCGTCGAGCCGATCGCGGCCGAAGGCTGGTTGGTCTGGGTCGGCGTGGGCGGCGCGGTCGAGGTGGAGGACCTGCGCGAGCTCGAACCGCCCGAGCCCTTGGAGCGGGCCCTGCGCGTCGGGTCGGCGCTCCAGGCCGGAGGGTGGTGGTTTGCGCACCTGCCGCGCGTGCCGCGCATGTTGTTGCCCCACCTCGACGGGCGGGGGTTGGCCCACGTCGAGGTCGTGCTCCCCGACGGGAGCGCGGTCCTGGCGATGGGCCGGCCGTGAACCCGGGAGGGGCGGCGGGCGGGTTCGGCGGGTTGCACACCGACCAGGCGCCGCCGCTGGCCGTGCCCACTTCGTTCTACGCGGTGTCGGTGGCGGCCATGGCGGTGGCCGGTGCGCTCCTGGCCTCGGGCGTCCCGGTCTTCGGCGCGCGGGCGCTCCCCGGCGCGCTGGTGCTCACGCACCTCGTCACGCTCGGGTGGCTCGGCTCGGTGATGCTCGGCTCGATCTACCAGGTGTTGCCGGTCCTGGCGGGCGTGCCCGTGCCGTGGCCGCGGCTCGGGCACGGCGTCGCGGTGGGGTGGGTCGTCGGCGTCGCCGCGTTGTCGTCCGGGCTGGGGTCGGGGCGGCCCGAGTGGATGCGGATCGCGGTGGGGGTGCTCGCCGTCACGCTCGGGGCCTTCCTGGTGCCCGTGGGTGCAGCGTTGTGGCGGTCCCGGGGGACCAGCGCCACTGTGGCAGGGATCCGTGGCGCGGTGGTGGCCCTGGGGTTCACCGCCGGACTCGGGGGCCTGTTGGCGCTCGGGCGCGCGGGCATCCCGACGCTTGGGGGGGACTACACGGGGCGAGTCTTGTCACACGCCGGCGCGGGGGCGCTGCTCTGGGTCGGGGCGCTGGTCGCCGCGGTGGGGTGGCAGGTGGTCCCGATGTTCTACCTCGCGCCCGACCCGTCGCCGCGGTTGACGTTCGCGGTGCGCCGGGTGCTGCTCCTGAGCTTCTTCGGCCTGGTGGGGGTCCAGGCCATCGGGGCGCCCCTGGGAGCGGTGCAGCTCGTGCTCGCGCCCGCCGCCGTGGCCGTGCTCGGGGTGCAGTCGGTGGCGACGTTGCGGGCCATCCAGGGGCGCAAGCGAAAACGGGCCGACCCGAGCCTCGACTTCTGGCGCGCGGGCCTCGCCTGCGCAGTGGGCGGCCTGGGCGTGGCGGCGGTTTCGGTGTGGGCGGCCGACCAACGGTGGGGGGTGGCGCTCGGCTGGACGCTCGGGGTCGGGTTCGGCGGCCTGGTGACCCACGGCATGTTGTGTCGAATCGTGCCGTTCCTGGTGTGGTTCCACCGGTTCGCGCCGTGGGTCGGCCGGGTTGGGGTGCCGACGATGAAGGAGCTGTTGCCCGATGCGCGTGCGGCGTGGGCGTTGCGCGCCCACCTCGCCACGTTCGCCGTGGGCCTCGTCGCCATCGGGACGGGTTGGGCCCCCCTGGCGCGGGTCACCGGCGCACTCCTGCTGCTCACGGCGGGGCTCCTGGGGGCCAACCTCGCGGGCGCGCTGCGGCGGCGGGCGCCGACGCCGGCCGGTTAGCCTGCGTCGATGCTCCCGTTCCTCCTGGCCGCCTGCGTCCATGCTCCGTCGCCGGTCGGTGTCCCCCTCGGCGGCGAGCTCGCGCCGGTCGCGTTCCTGGCCGGGACGTGGGTGGCCGGCGACCCCCACGGGACCACCACCGAGACGTGGTCCACGCCGGCCAACGGGATGATGTTCGGCCACAACCAGGCGGTCGACCCTGCCGGGCAGACGGTCTTCTTCGAGCAGCTCGTCGTCTACCGCGGCGGCGGTCGGGTGGTGTACCGGGCCGCGCCGCGGGGAGGGGAGGGGGTGGAGTTCGTCTTGGGCGGCCACGGTCCCGGCTGGGCGGAGTTCACCAACCCCGCGCACGACTACCCGCGCCGCATCCGCTACGAGCGCGTTGGCGCCGAGCTGGTGGCGACCATCGACGACGGCGCGGGCGGCCACCTGGTGAGCTGGCGATATCGCCCGGGGTGAGGGGGGTCGGGCGCACGGTGTGGCCGCGGCGGAGCGCTCAACACCGACGCCGCGGCAGGTCGCGACTCCGCTCGTGCGCGGCGGGCGTGACGAACCCCTTGGCGGTCGAGTGCGCCCAGGTCTTCTCGATGGAGGATCGGGCCCCTGGCGTTTCGCACGCGGTGTCGCCGTGGTCGATCTCGACCGTCCCGACGCGATCGGCGGCCATCAAGGCCGCTGCACGCAGCTCCGCGCTCCGGCAGCCGATGGCGATCATGGCACCGTTCATGACCCCACGTTCGGCGTTCGGCGCGGTGTGGATGGTGCGCGTGATCCCGTCCAGCAGGGCTGCGAAGTAGGCGTCGGGCGTCTGCTCGTCTCGTAGCGCGAGCTGCGCCACCAGGACCCACGCGGCGCGGCGCAGCCCAGGGTCGGCCGACGCCAGCCACTGGTCGGCCTTGGCGCGCCCGGAGGTGCCCTCGGCAGGGAGCGCCGCGGCGTAGTTCCCGCAGCTCAGCGCCGCGGAGGCTTCACGTGCCCACCGGTCGAGGGCGGCGGCGTCCATGCACGCGGGATCGACGATCTTCATCGCGAGGTTGCGGGCATCGAAGTTGCCGGTTTCCCACAGGGCGAGGGCCAGCTCGTGGTCGACGTCGATCCGCTTCATCAACGCCTTCAGCGTGGCGAAGCTCGTGCCGAACATGGGCGCCGGGGCGCCGTGGCGAGCGTAGGTCTTGCGCGCCTGCTCCGTGCCCGCAGCCTCGAGCTGGGCCATGGTCTCGGAGAGCGTCATGCGGGTACGGGCCGGCTTTGCGGCCCGCTTGGCGGGCGTAGAGGGAGGCATGGGCCACGGGTATCACCCCGGCCCGGTCCCCCGCCGCCGCCGCTCGCGCAGGTGCCACAGGTAGTAGCTCTCGAGCTTCTCGCGCGCCCAGGGCGTGCGACGCAAGAACTTCAGGCTCGAGGCCACGCTGGGATCGTTCGCGAAACACTGGATGCGAACCTGGCGCGCGAGCTCGTCCCACCCGTGGGCGGCGACGAGCTCGTCGAGGATCTGGGCCAACGTGACCCCGTGGAGCGGGTTCTTCGGCTGCTCGGTGGACATGGCGCGCGCATAGCCGAAAACAACCGCTGCCGCGATTCGCCGCGATGCGGGGACGAAAGCGCCGCCTTCGGGACGGTCGCGGCGCATCGCCCACCGATGGATTAGCCAAGGACGATGGGCCCTCTCCTGCTCCCCGCAATCCTCTGGCTCGCCGCGTGCTCCACCGGCGACGTGGGCATCGTCAAGCACGACGTCGACGACGATGGCGACGGCTTCACGGTGGATGTCGATTGCGACGACGAACACGCCACGGTCAACCCCGACGCGGCCGAAGCGTGCAACGGGGTGGACGACGACTGCGACGGTGTGGTCGACGACGACGCCGAGGGGCGGATCACGGTCTACACCGACGCCGACGCCGACGGGTACGGCGACGCGGGCACCGCGGCCTTCGCGTGTGAGCTCGGGGCGGGGCAGTCGTTGGAGCCGGGCGATTGCGACGACCAGAACGACGACGTCTCGCCGGCGGCGGTCGAGGTGTGCAACGAGGTCGACGACGATTGTGACAGTCGCGTCGACGAAGATGCGATCGATGTCGTGGCGGTGTACGACGACGGCGACGGCGACGGGTACGGCGATGGCGCGACCGAGCGGTTGGCTTGCGCCGCCGGCGTGGGGGAGTCCACGCGCGGCGACGACTGCGACGACGCGCAGGCGGCGGTGCACCCCGGCGCGGCCGAGGAAGATTGTGCCGATCCTACAGACTACAACTGCGACGGCAGCGTCGCCTGGGCCGACGCCGACGGCGACGGGTGGGCGGCGTGCGAAGAGTGCGACGACGGAGCCGCGGGGGTGAACCCCGACGCGGCCGAGGTCTGCGACGAGCTCGACACCGACGAGGACTGTTCGGGCGCCGGCGACGACGCCGACCCGGGCGTGGAGCCCGCCAGCTTCGCCACGTTCACCCGGGATGTCGACGGCGACGGCTACGGCGCCGACGGGGGCCTCACGGTGACGCAGTGCGACGCTCCGTCGGGGTACGCGGCGGTCGCGGGCGACTGTGACGACTACGCGGCCACGATCAACCCCGCCGCGGCCGAGGTGTGCGACGCCGCCGACGTCGACGAAGATTGCGACGGGAGCGCCGACGACGGCGACACGTCGACCGACCCGGCCACCTGGAGCGCGTGGTACGCCGACGCCGACAGCGACGGCTACGGCGACGCCGGCGCGGGGCTGTTGCAGTGCGACGCCCCCCCGGGTCACGTCGCGGACCTGACCGACTGTGACGATGCACGGGACGACGTGAACCCCGCCGCCGCCGAGGGATGTGACGGTGGGGCCACCGACGAGGACTGCGACGGCCTCGTCGACGACGCGGACAGCGGCCCCACCGGGACGACCGCGTGGTACGCCGACACCGACAGCGACACCTACGGGGACGCGGGAACGGTGACCTGGGCGTGTGCCGCGCCGGCGGGCACGGTCGCCGACGACACCGACTGTGACGACGTGCGCGCCGACGTGAACCCTGGCGCGGCCGAAGTGTGCGACGGGACCACCGACGAGGATTGTGACACCCTGGTCGACGACGACGATTCGAGCGTGACCGGGACGTCCGCCTGGTACGCAGACGGCGATGCCGACGGCTTCGGGGGTGCCACGAGCGTCGCGGCGTGTGTCGCGCCCGCGGGACATCTCGCCACGTCGACCGACTGCGACGACGCGGCGGCCGCGGTCAACCCCGCCGCCGCCGAAGCATGCAACGGCGTCGACGACGATTGTGACACCCTCGTCGACGACGACGACAGCGCGCTGGCCGACCCCGAGACGTGGTACCTCGACGCCGACGGGGACGGGTTCGGCAGCAGCACGACCACCACGGCGTGTGTGCAGCCGGCGGGGTACGCCACCGCCGACGACGACTGTGACGATGCGGATGCGACGGCCTACCCCGGGGCCGCGGAGGTCTGCGAAGACGGCACCGACCAGGACTGCGACGGCGGCGACGACGCTTGCCCGGGGGTCCGCATCTCGGGGACCCACGACGCGTCCGGCACCGGGGTCGATGTCCGTTTCCGGGGTGCATCGCAGGGGGATTCGGTCGGGAACTTCCTCGTGGCGGGTGACTTCAGCGGCGACGGCGTGGGCGATCTCTTCGCGGGGACGGGCATCTTCGTGAGCCCGTCCGGAGGCCTCGTCGTCGGCTGGTATGGCAGCTTCACCGGCGGCCTGCAGAACGCGCAGGACTACGACGACGCGGTCATCGACACCATCACCACGCGATGGAACGGCTCCAACTTCCCCGACGCGCTGACCAACCTCGGCGACCAGGACGGGGACGGCATCGACGACATCGGCGTACACTCACAGGAGAACGACTACCCGGACTATCCGCAGGCGCTCCTGGTGTACTACGGGGGGTTCACCGGTACGGTCACCACCGCGATGTACGATGAGTTCTACGTGTGTTCGTCGTCGGCCGACGGCGGCAACTGGGACCAGGCGGGGGGCCAGCACGCCGTGGTCTGCGGCGACGAGTACCGGACCAGCGCACACGACGGCATCGTGGAGGTCTACGCCGGCGGCAGCGTGGTCACCACGTTCACCGCCGCTACTTCGGGGCAATGGCTCGGCAAGTCGGTGGCCGGCGGCGACGACGTGGACGGCGACGGCATCGACGACGTGTGGTTCGGCACCGACTGGTCCTCGCTCTACCATGGGGGGGGCTACCTGTTCTACGGTCCGCAGACGGGCACCATCAGCGTCACTGCGGCCGATGTCACCATCACCGGGTCGAGCGCGGCGGACTACTTCGGCACCCCGGTCAAGATGCCCGGCGACATCGACGGGGACGGGGTCGGCGACCTCGCGGCCGCGTCGGGCTACACCGACCACAACGGGCGCGCGCAGAGCGGTTCCATCTACATTTTCACGGGCCCGACCGCGGGCGCTTCCGACAGCGTCTACCATGCGCGCCTCGACGGCGCCGCGGCCGGCGCGTACCTGCAGGAGTACGACTTCGGCGACTTCGACGGCGACGATGAGTGGGACCTGGTGGTCGGCACGCGGTGGGACCACACCGGCGGGAGCATGGCCGGCGCGGCGTGGCTGCAGTATGGTCCGCTCGCCGGCGCCTACGACCTCGGGTCGGCCGACGCGAGCTGGATCGGCGACGACGACACCGACTGGCTGGGCGAAGACGTGGCCGCCATCCCCGACACCAACGGCGACGGCTTCGACGAGCTCGCGTTCGGGGCCAGCAGTGTCGACAACGGGAGCAAGAACAGCGTCGGGGTCGTGTACGTCTGGTACGGCGAGTGATGAACGTCCACGGCGGGCTCGCCGCGCTGGGCCTCCTGGCCTACCTCGTCACGGTTTTCGGCTTCGGCCGTGGGGATCGGATCGGTTGGGCGTGGCTCGTGGGGGCCGCATGCGGAATCCCGACACTCGCGGGAGTCACCGGGGTGGCCTGGGGGCGCCTGTTCTTCGGCGGCGGGCTGTCGAGCACGGGCATCGAGATCGGTGCGTTCGGTGCGATGGCGGTCGGCCTGGTGGTGGGGGGTTTCGTCCTTCGCGAGCGGGTCCTGGCCCTGGCCGACGATGTGGGCGTGGCCGTGCTCCTCGGGGTGGGCGTCGCGCGCCTCGGCTGTGTCGTCGTCGGCGACCTGGTGCTGCCGAGTGGCTTCGACCCGGCGCCGGTCTACTTCGTGCCGGTGGGGGTCGCCGCCGGCCTCGCGGTCGTGCGTTGGCCACGGGCGGCGTTCGGCGAGCTCGCGGCGCTGTCGTTGGTCCTCTTCGGTGCGACGATGGCGATCGAAGCGTGGCTGCGGGGTGGCGTCGGCCGGGGCATTGCGGCGGTCGGCCTCGTGGCGCTGGGCGCGGGGTTCGCGGCGGTCGCGGTGGTTCGCGGGTGTGGACGCGGGGGCGCGGGGGGGCGCCCCGCGACCGGCCCGACGGCGGCCGAGTCCGCCGGGCGCCCCGACGCGGTATAGGCGCCGGATGCTCCTCGTGCTCTTCCTCGGCTGTACGACCGAGACCGCCGACTCGGCCGACGTTCCCGTGGGCGCCCTCGGCGCCGGCCGCACCAACCCGTTCCCGAGCGTCGAGCTCGTGGCCGACGGCCACCTCGCGTTCACCGCGGCCGACCTGCCGATCATCGACGGCGGCACGGCGTGGGACCTCGGTCGCCTCAACGTGCGCACCGGCTTCTCGGTCGTGCAGCCCGCCATCGTCGACCTCGGCGTCGCCGTCGACGAAGCCTCGGTCTCCGGGCCCGACCGGGTGGCCACCGACGGGACCGTCCGGATGGTCGACCTCGACACCGGCACGGCGTTGTGGTGTTTTGCCGAGCTCGACGCCGCGGAGGAGGCGGTCGCGTCGGGCCTGCGCACCCTCATCGTACGACCGATGGAGCCGCTCCCCGACGGGCACCGCGTCGCGGTGGTCGTGACCTCGGGCGTCACCAGCGGGGGCGCGCCGCTGTCGTTGCCAGCGCCCGAGGGCCACTACGCCGACCTGCACGCGGAGCTCGCGACGCTCGGCCAGGACGACGTCGTCCTCGCCTGGGACTTCCCGGTCTCGCGCGAACGCCGGGTGCTCGACGGTGCGCTCGCCCAGCTCGGCTCGCCGGGCGGTGGGATCGTGACCGAGCTGCGCGAGTCCGGCGGCGAGACGGCCCCGCCGGCGGGGTTGTGGCGACTCGGGGAGGGTACGTTCACCTCGACCGCGTTCCTGGTCGACGAGGTGCGCTTGGAGCTCGACGCGGACGGGCTCCCCGTGGCCCAGGGCCCGCGCGACGCGTACCTGATGGTCGCCATCCCCGACTCGGTCAAGGACGCGGCGCCCGGCAGTGTGCCGGTCCTGGTCTTCGGCCACGGCATCCTGTCGGAGCCCTGGGACTACTTCGGCAAGTCCGACGACCCGAGCGGCATGATCGCGCTGAGCAACACCCTCGGCGTGATCGTGGTCGCGACGAAGTGGACCGGCCTCAGCGACGAAGATCAGGTGCACGCCATCGAGGTCGCCGGCGACTTCGCCCGCTTCCACGAGGTGCCGGAGATGTTGGTGCAGGGCGTGGCCGACACCGTCTCGCTCCTCGGTGCGGTGCACGGCGGCACCCTGCTCGACGACCCGGCGTTCGCCGGCCTGGCCGATCCGTCGCAGGTCTGGTACCACGGGATTTCGCTCGGCGGCATCGAGGGGGCCACCACTCTGGCCAACCAGGACGTCGTCACTCGCGGTGTCTTGCACGTGGGCGGCGCGGCGTGGGCGACGATGCTCGAACGGAGCTCCAATTGGCCGCCGTTCGACCTGGTGGTGACCCGTACGTTCCCCGATCCTGCCACCCGGCAGATGCTCTACGCCACGACCCAACTCTACTGGGACCCGGTCGACCCCGCGGTGCACGCCGACCGCCTGACGGGCGGAACGTGGTTGTGGCAGGAGTCGATCGGCGACGAGCAGGTACCGAACCTCACCACCGAGCTGCTCGCGCGGGCGGTGGGCCTGCCGCTGGGCACGCCGGGACACACGACGCCGCCGGGCCTCACCACGGTGGCCCTGCCGATCGCGGGGAAGGCGCTCACGCAGTTCGACCCCGAGGTCGGGCTCCCGGACGCGAACAACCGCCCCGCGTCGCGCTCCGGCGCCCACGGCGCGCCGCGACTCTGGCCGGGCACCCAGGCCCAAGCCGCGCACTTCCTGACCACGGGCGAGGTCGCCCACTTCTGCGGGGAGGCTCCGTGCAGCGCGTCGAACCCCGGGAGCTGGTAGCCGCCGCATCGGCGGCGCTCGCCCCGGCGGTCGCGTGGGCGGCGGGTGGCTCGCCGGACCTCACCGGGGTGCCGGCGCAAGCCGGCGTGTGGGTGTGGGTCCCTGCCGACGTGCGCACCTGGACCATTCTCGTCGGGCTTGCGGTGTGGTGCGCCGGGTATGGGGGGTGGCGGTTTGCGAGGTCGCTCGGTGTGGGTCCGGCCGGCGCTGCGGCGCTCGCGCTGGTCGCGCAGCTCGGACCGTGGTCGCTGCTCGCCGGAGCCGAGGGGGACCTCGTCGGTCTGGGTCTCGGCGCCGCGCTGCTCGGCGTCGCCCACCCCGCGCTCGGGGTGGTCCTCGGGGGGTGGAGCCCGGCGGTGGCGCTGACGATCGCGGTGGCCGCGGCGCTGCGCCGGCGGTGGATCGGCCTCGGCGCGCTGGTGGTGGC
>SXOM01000004.1 GCA_005776735.1 Pseudomonadota bacterium | reverse complement strand
GCCCAGGCGGGCGACGGTGTCGTCACTGCGGACGCCCTCGCGCAGGACCCGCGCGATCCGGCGCAGCGCGGCGTCGCCAGCGGGGTGGCCGTGGGCGTCGTTGAGGTCCTTGAAGTGGTCGACGTCGAGGAGCAGCACCGCGCCGCGCCCGGACGCCTTGGCACGCTCCAGCGCCCCGAGGAAACCCCGCCGGTTGTCGAGCTCGGTCAGCGGGTCGCGCCCGGCGAGCGCCTCGAGCTCGGCCTCGATGGCCCGCCGGCGCTCGATCTCGGCGGCCAGCCGCTCGTTGAGCACGGTGAGCTCGGCGGCGGCGCGCTCGGCGACCTGCTGACGCCACCAGCCGTAAAACCGCCACTGGGACATCAACTGGGACACGGCGAAGCCCACGGCCGAGAGGCCGAGGCCGTTGACCTGGAGGCTCACGCGACTGCTGGCCTCGTCCTGGCCGAGCGCGACCGCAACCACCAGGGCGGCGGCGGAGAGCCCGAAGAGGAGCGCCCCTTCGAGGGCCCGCGTCTCGAGGATGGCCGCCACCGCGAAGACCGCGGTGCCGTGCGCGACGAGGCCGAGATCGCGGAGCTGGTCGACCCCGCTCGCTGTGGCGCCGAAGAGCAGGTAGCTGAGCCCGAACGCCCAACCCACCCAGCGGGCCCGTTCCAGGTGGGCTCCGGCGCGCCACCCGTAGCGTGCCCACAGGCCGAACCCGATCGCGAGCCCCAGTTGGGCGGTGTGGGCGAGGATGATCCCGTCGGCCCAACGCCGCTCGACGTCGTCGGCGGGCGTGAACCCGAGCAGGAATCCGACCTGCAGGACGTGCATGACGCCGAGGCCCAGCACCAGGCGGGGAAGGCGCTCGAAGAGCGCCCGGGTGTACCACTCGCGCAGCGCCACCCGATCGGAGGCGCCGGGAGCGGACGGCGTAAGTGGCACGCCCCGGATCTAACTGGTCAACCGCCGCGGACGACGCCTTCGACGGGGCTGGAGGCGCTCCCATACAGCTTCTTGGGGATGCGCCCGGCTTCGAAGGCGAGGCGGCCGGCCTCGACCCCGTGTCGCATCGCGGTCGCCATCTTCACCGGCTCGCGGGCGCCGGCGACCGCGGTGTTCAGGAGCACGCCGGCGACGCCCATCTCCAACGCCACGGCGACGTCGCTGGCGGTGCCGACCCCGGCGTCGACGATGACCGGCACCGTGGCCTGCTCCAGGATGATCTGCAGGTTCCACGGGTTGCGGATCCCGAGCCCCGAGCCGATGGGCGCCGCCAGCGGCATGACCGCCGCGCACCCGATGGCCGCGAGCTGCTTACACGCCACCGGGTCGTCGGTGATGTACGGCAGGACGACGAAGCCCTCGCGCACCAGGACCCGGGCCGCTTCGAGCGTGCCCTCCACGTCGGGGAAAAGCGTGTCGGGGTCGCCGATGACCTCGAGCTTGATCCACTCGGTGCCGAGGAGCTCCCGTGCGAGCCGCGCGGTGAGCACCGCGTCGTCGGCGGTGTAGCAGCCGGCGGAGTTGGGCAGCACTTGGATCTACTCACGGTCGATGAACTCCACGATGTTCTCGCCGCGGGGCGCGCCGAGATCGACCCGGCGGATCGCCAGGGTGACCATCTCGGTGCCGCTGGCGAGGTGACACTCGCGCATCACCGCGAACGAAGGGTACTTCCCGGTGCCGAGCACGAGGCGGGACTGGAAGGTGCGGTCGGCTATCGTCCACATGGGGTCTCCTCGGTACGGGAGCGCACCACCACCATCCGGGTGGTGTCGCCCTCGAAGGCCAGGGTGGTGAGAAGCGGTCGGTCGGCGAACCACCGCGGGGCGGTGGGTAGCACGGCGAGCCGGACGGTGTCGCCCTCCCAGCGGGCCCGCGCGCAGCCCACGCCGTGCCCCGGCTGGCCGTTCACGTCGACCACGAACGCGCTCTGGGCCTCGCCGGCGAAGGGGCGGCGCAGGTCGGGCAGCCGCGGGGAGAAGCGCACCTCGACCAGCGGCGTCGGGTCGCCCACCTGCACGGCCAGCGCGCGATCCAGCTCGCCGTCGACGTAGTGGTAGCGGAGCGTGACCACCGGGCCGGCGCGCTCGACCCAGCCGTCGGCGCCCGGGGTCCAGACCTCGTCGCCTCGGGTGGGCCAGTCCGAAGCGGTGCACGGGCGGCGCACGACGAAGCCTCCGGCGTCCGGCACCTGGCAGAGGTCGGCCACCGCAAAACCGCCCTGCACCTGTGCCAGGACGTAGGCTTCGGGCACCAGCCCCGCGAGGCGGTGCAGCGCCCGCGGCACCCCGTCGATCGCGATCTGCACGTTCCCGCCGATGCGGAAGCGGTACAGGTCCAAGAGCGCGGCCACGCTGGCACGGCTGTGGCCCATCGTGTTGCCGTTGCGCGGCGACGAGGGCCGGGTGGGCGCCGGCCCGACGTAGTGCACCTCCACCGCCTGGGCGTGGGGCGTGGTGGTGCGGAGCTGGATGTCGGTGGTCGTGGGGGTGCTGCGATCGTCGACGACCAGCGCCCCGGGCCGCCGCTTCACCGGCACCTCGGGCACCCACGAGTCCAGGTCGGGGACGTCGGCGGTGATCGTCTGTTCGCGGTCCACGCCCGCGTCCTTGGCCAACCACAGGGGGCCGGAGGGCAGGTCGACGCGAGCGTACTCGTGCATCACCCAGTCGGGGTGGTCGCTCACCAGCACGATGTCCAGCGCGTACCGCAGGCCCCAGACCTGCACCGGGAGCACCGGGTAGGGCACGCGCGGTCCCCCTTCGTAGACCACCGCGGCCCCGTCGGTGCGCCGGGCGGCCGCCACCACGTCGTAGCGCTCCCGGTCCCGGCCCACCGCGACCGCGGGACCGGGCAGGACGTCGCGCAGGGCGCAGGCGCCGACGAGCAGCACGCCCGCCGTCAGTAGCGCCACGCCGCCTCGAGCAACAGGGCGTGGGACAAGGGCACCGCGAGGTCCTGGGGGATGCCGAGCCGGTAGCCGAGGCCGGTCACCAGCTCGGACTCGGGCGTGGCCCAGCGGACGTTGGCGCCGGCCCGGGCCTCCCACCACGCGTCGGGCTGGTCTTCTTCGTCGGGGAGACCGGTGAGCGTGGCGTCCCACCCGCCGCCCCCCACCACCACGTCGACCTGGCGGACCGCGGTGCCTCCCACCGGGACCACCGCGGTCCCGAGGGCGAGCGCGCCGAAGCGGGGCAGGGCGTCGTCGCCCTCGGTGCCCGCGACCACCTGGGCGACCAGCCCCACCCGCTCGGTGACCAGCTCGGCGTCGAGGGCGCCGAGCAGGCGCGGCGAAGCCTCCTCCAGGAGCCCCATCCGCCACGCGGCGCTGACGCCCACCCGCACCGTGCGGGACTCGGGCCCGAAACTGCACGCCGCCCGCGCGCGGGCCTCGACCGCCGCGAGGTCGACCGCGCCGAGCAGATCGTCCCCACCGGCGTCGGCGAGCTCGGCCCCGACGCTCCACCGGTGCCCGCGCACCCCCCCGCCCGCGCCGAGCGTGGCCTCGGGCAGCCAGCCCGACGCCCGCTCGAGCTCCTGCGAAGCGCCCGCGACCCAGAACCGCCGCTCGTCTTCGAGACGGTCGGCGAGGCCGAACGCGGGGCGCGCCACGCCCAGCCGGCCGAACCCCGCCACGGGCGTGGTGCCCTCGGCCGCGACCCACCCGT
>SXOM01000296.1 GCA_005776735.1 Pseudomonadota bacterium | reverse complement strand
GCCCACCCCGGCCGAGCCCGGCCTGCTCAAGCGGCTCTTCGGCGCGTTCGGCGGTTGAGCGCCGGCGTGGGCCGGGCGTGGGCCGTCGTCGACCTCGGCTTCGGGGACGCCGGGAAGGGCCTCGTCGTCGACGCGCTGGTCCGGCGGACGGGCGCCGACGTGGTCGTGCGCGCCCAGGGCGGGGCGCAGGCCGCGCACACGGTCCACACGCCCGACGGCCGGCGGCACACCTTCGCACAGCTCGGCGCGGGCTCGTTCGTCGCCGGCACGTGCACCGTGCTCGCCCCCGGGATGATCGTGCACCCCACCGCGTTGCGGGTCGAGGCGGAGCGCTTCGTGGCCGCGGGGGGGCCGCCGCCGGAGGTGTGGCTGCACCCGGGGTGTGCGCTCATCACGCCCTACGACCAGGCGCTCAACCGCCTGCGCGAGCTGGCCCGCGGAGCCGGCCGCCACGGGAGCTGCGGCGTCGGCGTCGGCGAGGTGGCCGCGAGTGTGCTCGGCGGGGAGGAGGTGCCCCGGGCGGGGGATCTGTGCGACGTCGACCGCCTCCGGGAGCGCCTGTGCACCCGCCGCGCGCGCGCCCGCGCGGTGCTCGCCGAGCTGACGCTTCCCGACGACCCGCGCGTACACGCCGAGCGCGCCGTTTTCGACACCGCCGGCGTCGACGACGCGTGGCTGGCCCGGGTGGGTCCGCTGGCCTCGATCGTCGTGACCGACGATGAGGTAGGAGCCCGCTTGCGGGCCGCTCGTGGCGTGATCTTCGAGGGGGCGCAGGGGGTCCTCCTCGACCGCACGCGGGGGTTCCCTCCGCACCAGGGGTGGACCGACGCCGGCTTCGGCCCGGCAGCGGCCCTCGTGGACCGCCACTGTCCGCACACGACGCTCCACCGCCTGGGGGTGCTCCGGGCGTTTCCGACACGACACGGCGCGGGGCCGTTCCCGAGCGAGGTTCTCGGCCGGACGTTCCCAGAGGACAACTCCCCGAACCCGTGGCAGGGCCCGGTGCGGTCGGGCGACTTCGACGCCGTGCTCGGCCGCTACGCGCTCGCCGCCGTCGGCGGGGTCGACACCCTGGTGCTCACCTGGCTCGACGCGCTCGCGCACACCCCCTTTCGGCTCGTCGACGCCTACCTCCTCGACGGGGTGCCCACCGCTTCGCTCCCGGCCCCGGGCGACGCCGCGCACCAGGCCGGCATCGGCCGGCTTCTGGGGCGGGCGCAGGCGCGACGGGGTCCGGCGGTCGTCGGCGAGCCCGAGGTGCTCGCCGCGGTCGAGGCCGCGCTCGGGGTCCCGGTGGGCTTCGTGAGCCGGGGCCGCACCGCGTCCACCTTCGAGGACCGCGGGATCGGCGAGCCCGAGGGCGGGGCGCCGCGACCGGCCTGATGGCGGCAACCGCTGGCGCGCCCCGCGGTGCTACCCGGGCGCTCCCGGCGCCCCGCGGGCCTTCCCCAACGCGGCGACCACCCCGGCGAGCAGCGGCGCGGTGACCCCGAACCACGCGCCGGTCAGCGACGCGGCCATCGTCACGAGGAAGCCCACCACGCCGACACCCCCGGCCGCCGCCGCGCCGAACCGCGCGCGGGCGGCGGCCGCGAGCAAAAACGAGCCGGCGGCCACGGCGAGGTCGACCCCGAGCGGCACCTGGCCGACGTCCTGGCCGTGGCGCATCGTCTCGATGAGCTCGGAGTGGGCGACCACCCCCGGTTGGCGGCCGAACCGCGTCAGGTCGCGGTCGGCCTTGCACGCGCCGATGAAGACGATCTTTCCGGCCGCTCCGGCCCACGTCGTCCGGTCGGTCCAGTGCAGGAACGGGACTTCGTAGGGCATGAAGTTGAGCGAGCCCCCGTCGTCGGTCGAGCGGTGATCGCCGACCGTCCACCCCGCGGCGTCGCGGACGGCCGGCGCGCCCGCGTGGGCCGCGAGCGCTTCGAGCGCCAACGGCGTCGCCTCCCCCGAGGTCGAGGCGACACCGAGCACCATCGGGAGGAACCACGTGCGCGCCATGTCTGGGTGCCCGGAACGGGCGGCGGCGGCGCCCGCACCCGTCGAGAAGACGGTCTGGCCGGCCGCTGCGGCCTCCAGGAGCGCGGCCTCGGGGGTCGTGATCGGGAGGTCGAGCGCGACGACCGAAGCGCCCGCGGCGTGCAGCGCGCGGACCCGCTCGGGGAGCTCCCCGAGGTACGCGGGCACGCCCGCCGGGTCCTCGGCGGGGATGCACATCGTCGCGGTGACGTCGCCCTTGCCACAATCCATGTGGCGCACCCACTTGCCGCGCACGATCGCGTCGACGGGGTTGAGCGCGCCCACGGCGGCGAGCAGGAGTACGGGCGTGGCGCGGAGGAGGTGGATCATGGGAACCGGAACGGAACCCGGAACCGCTACTCCGGCAACGTGGGGTCGTCGTAGTTCACCGCGGTGATCGTGCCGGTGCTCTCGCACGGGAGGTCGATCCCGGCCATGCCCTCGGCGGTGTCACACTGGCTGCCGGCACAGCTCATCCGGAACGTCCACACCAGGTCGGCCGCCCAGCGCTGGGAGAACGTGTGTGCGGTGCCGTCGACGTCCGCCGTGGTCTCGACGAAGTTGCCTCCCATCTCCAGGCCCCAACTGATCGTCGCGTCCACGCCGTAGCTGGCGAGGTCCATCCCGCGGCTGGTGGGGTCGCACCAGAAGTCCCCCTCGAGGTGGTAGGTGCAGTTCACGATCTGGTTCTCGCTCGCGGTCGCCTGCTCGTTGAACACCTGCGGACCGGGGTTCACGTTGCTCAGCGTGATCGAGTCCCACATCGTGAGGCTGTACGGGTTGGAGTTGACCTCGCAGGCGTTGTCGGCGCTGTACACCGCGTCGGTGAAGAAGAAGACCCCGGCGCCCGGGCCGTTCTCGACGAAGTCCATGTCGAGCTCGGTGCCGGTGTCGGTGCCGGTGTCGGTGCCGGTGTCGTCGCCCGGGTCGTCGCCGGTGTCGTCGCCGGTGTCGTCGCCGGTGTCGGTGTCCGAGTCGGTGTCGGTGTCGGCGTCGGCGTCGGTGTCTGCGGAGTCGGGGGTGGTCGCGCAGGCGAAGAGGCAGAGGAGCGGGAACAGGCGCATGGGGGGATCCTTGGTGTGGTCGCACCGTAGCGCCGGTCCGTCCGTGCCGAACCTCTCACCGATCTCGCATCGGCACCGGTGTGCCCGGAAGCCGGGAACCTCGGTCACGACGCGGAGCACGGTGCACGTTCAGTGCGGTCCGGCACCCGCACTCGGCAGGAGTGGCACGTCGAACCGGATGCCGAGCCGTGCCGCGAGGTCGGCGGACGTGTGCCAGGGGCCAGCGTCCAGCGCCGAGGACCAGAACACGTCGCCGTCCACGGTCGCTTCGAGCGCGAAGCGAGGCAGGACCTGCCAGGTGACGCCGGCGCCCACGGTCGGGCCCACGCCCATCCGCCCGCCCGCCTCGTGGAGCCCGAAGTCGCGGTTGCCATAGGCGACGCCCGCGCGCACGAACGGGACGAGGGCGCGGCCGACGTCGAAGGTGTGCCCGACGCGGACCGCGGCGGACATGTCGGGCTCGTCCTGCAGGCGGAAGGTGCTCTCCACGTCCAGGAGCCAGCCGTCGGCCCAACCGATGCGCATCGCCGGCAGCGGAAACGGCACCGTGGGGGCGATCCCGTGGTCGGACTCCAGGTCCGCACCGGCGAAGAGGGCCCACGTGAACCGGGGGGAGGGGACGACCGCCGGTACGGGCGCCACGAGGGCGACCGCCTCGGCCCGGGCCGGCCCGAGGACGAGAGAGAGGAGCAGGAGCATCGCGGGCAACTACGCCGGGCTCGCCCGTTTCTTCGACCGTTCGTCACCGACCCCCGAGCCAGGCCGGGCCGACGGGCGTGCCGAAGCGTGTCCGGTAGGCGGTGTCGTCGACGAGGAACGGCCGGTCCCACTGGTAGGCCGTCTCCGCCAGCTCGCCGAGGATGGGCACGACCACGCCGAGCCCTCGCAGCGCCCACGTCGGCACCGCGCGCACGCGCGGCGACGGGCCGCCTGCGGCCATGGCGATGGCGGCCGCGAGGCCGCGCGGCGGCAAGGTCACCACCGGCAGGTGGTACACCCGGCGCTCCACGTCTGCGCCTGCGAGGCCCATCCGGGCGAGCCCCTCCACCACCGCCGGCACGTAGCTGAACGCGTGCGGCGCGTCGGGGTCGCCGACGAGCCATACCGGAGCGCCGCGGGCGAGGTCGGCTTCGACCTTGGGGGAGAACAGCGACTGGTCCGCCGCACCGGGGCCGAAGAAGTCGCCCGCACGCCCCACCACGTACCGCAGGCCCGGGGCGTCGCGGAGCCGCGTGTCCCACGCCGCGCGCACCCGCCCTTTCGGCCCGGTGGCCCCCATCGGCGTGGCCTCGGTTCGGGCGCCGTCGACCTCGCCGTACCCGTACAGGTTGTCCAAGCACACCAGGCGGGCGTCGTGGGTGGTGGCGGCGGCGATCAGGGCGTCGCCGAACGCCGGGAACTCGTCGGCCCACGCCGCCTTGGAGTAGGCCGACGGGTTCATGCAGTGGTAGAGCACCGCCGCGCCGGCGCTCGCGTGTGTCGTGAATCCGGGGTCGCGTGCGTCGCCGGCGACGACGTCCACCCCGTCGGGACCGGGCGCCGCCGAGCGCCGCACCACCCGCACCCGGACGCCCGCCGCCGACAGCGCCCGCGCCAGGCCCGCGCCGACCTGCCCGGCGCCGAAGATCACGTGAAGAGGTCCGCTTTCCATGCACGACTCCAGTCCCACCCGAACTACCCCCAGGTGTCACATATGTCCGGTGCATGAACAGCATGATATTCATGCGGAATGAGCATGGATCTCCGGAGCGTCGATCTCAACCTCCTCGTGGTGCTCGAGCGCCTCCTCGCCCGCGGGAGTGTCACCGCGGCGGCGCGCGACCTGCGCCTGAGCCAACCGGCGGTGAGTCGGAGCCTCGAACGGCTGCGGGAGCTCTTCGCGGACCCGCTGCTGGTCCGCTCGGGGCGAGGGCTGGTCCCGACCCCCCGCGCCCAGTCACTGTCGGCGCCGCTCGCCGAGGCGCTCACCGCCACGCGTGCGGTCTTCCACGCCCATCCGAGCTTCGACCCGGCGCAGGCCCAAGGCGAGTTCACGCTCGCGCTGGGCGACGAGCTGATCGCCGGCTTCGGACCCGCCATCGCGTGCGCCGTCTGGGCGGCGGCGCCCGGCGTGGACCTGCGGGTGCGGCGCCTCGGCGTGGAGAGCGTGGAGCACGGGCGCCTCGGCCTCGTCGACCTCGCCATCACGCCCGATCTCGGGCCGCTCCCGGCGCGGGCCGGCGGGGTCGACCTCGGCGAGTTCCACGCCCGCCGCTTGTACACCCGCCGGTTCTGCGTCGCGTGGTCGCCTCGCCACCCCCGGCCGCCGCCCGATCTCGACGCCTACTGCGCCGCGCGCCACGTGATCGTGAGCTTCGAAGGCGGCGGCATCGGGTTCGTCGACGACCTGCTGGCGGCGAGCGGCCGCCGTCGTCGGGTCGCCGCGAGCGTGCCGAGCTTCACCGCCGCGGCCGCCCTGGTGGCCGCGACCGACCTGCTGGCGACCTTGCCGTCGGAGGCGGCGGTCGGCTTGTGTACCGCGCCGCCGCCGCTGACGTTGCCCGAATTGCCGGTGCTCCTGGCCTGGCACCCGCGGTTGCACGCCGATCCGCGCCATCGGTTTCTACGCGAGCGGGTGGCGGCGGCGGTGGGCGGGGCGCCGTGACCGTCCCGAAGCGCGCAGGGTCCGGCGCGCCCCGCGCGCCGGGGCGACGCTCAGTCCGTTTGTGCGGTCGAGCTGTACACCACGCTCGCGGACATGGCGAAGAACGCGTCCTGATCGTAGGCGACCTCTCCGGAGGTCGAGCTCCCTTCCTGCTGGTTGCGCACGATCACGACCGTCTCCCCGTCGCGTTCTTCGACGCGCAGCACGCTCATGGTGTGGCCGGGCTTGTTCACCGTGACGGCGTCCCCACGCTCCAGCGCGGAGAGCAGGTTGCGCCACTGGTCGTCGTGGTCTGCACCTGAAGCGTCGGTGTCCAGCGTGGTGGGCATCTGCCCCAGGAGGATGATGTCCGCCACCTCGGTGTAGTCGAAGTGGATGTCGTCGTAGCCTGTAGTGTCGGCATCGTTGCCTTCTGCGTCTGAACGCCACTCGAGCGCCTCGCCCCACGCCTCGGCGAGGTTGGACAGCGACAGGGCCTTCTCCGTGAGGGCGGGCCAGAGCACCGGCGACTCCGCGTCGCTCGTGGCGTAGGCGAGCTCGCCGTCATGCGCCGGCAGGTCGGCGTCGACGGTGATCCAGACGGCTTCGGCCGCGAGGCCGTCGGCCGTCTGCACCGGTCGATACAGGCGGACCTTGTAGTTCCCCGTGCCGTCGGGGAGGATCATCGCCTCGATGTACGAGGGGTCGGTGCCCGCGATGCTGGAGAGCGGCGCCAGCGCCCAGCAGTCCCCCAGCTCCCCGGACTGCACGACGTCGGAGGCGGTGGGCCCGCCGTCCGAAAAGAGGACGCCGGAGTCGGAGAAGTCCTCGTACTCCACGCCGCCGGGAAGGTTGCCTTGGAGTCCCATCAGGGCCGGATCCAGGGAGGGGATGCGCGTGACCAGGTCGAGCGGGAGGTTGCCCTTGTAGTGCTCGGTGAGGCGTCGCAGTCCATCCTCGCCCAGGAGCTCCACCGTCCGGTTCAGCGTCGCGTCGTCCATCGCGGCCATCGCCGACACGGACTCCTCTGCGTCCGCATCGCTGATCCGCCAATCGAGCAGCCCATAGCTGAGGCGGTCCTGCACCTGTTCGGGCGTCAGGATTGCCTCGGCTGCGTCGGTCGTGACGGCGTTGGACCCCGAGGCGCCCGGTCCGGCGCCCGACACCGCGGCGAGCGCGTTCCCGAGCCAGCCGGCGGTGGTCGGGGCAGAGGCGGGCGCGGTCGACGGGCCAACGGAATCGACGACCGGCGCAGCCAGCGAGGCGACGGCCGCGCCGACGGTCGAGACGGCCTGGGTCGCGGCGGCGACCGCGTTGCTGAACCACCCGCCGGAGAGCTCCCCGGTGGGCGCAGCCTCGACCGCCGCGGGCTGCCCGCGGACCACCTTCTCGGCGACCTCGTCGGCCTCTCGTTCCGACCGGTCGCCGGGCTTGGACGCGCTGCCGGCAGGCGCGCTGCCTCGCCGGGCCTGGGCGAGGTGGGCGAGCTCGTGCGCCACGAGGTGCCGATCGGGGCTTCGTGACGCAAACAGCAGGTGGTCGTCGACGGCCGCCGCCTCGGCTCCCATCGCAGACAGCGCGGCGACGGCCTCAGGCGTGCCGAGGTGGGTGACGACCACGCTCGGGTCGAGACCCAGCAGCGGTGCCAGGTCGCCGCCGAACGGCACGGGGCTCGACGCGGACTCGAGCGCCGCACGCACGAGGTGGCCGGCGTCCGCGAGCCGATCCTGTCGGGCTGCGTTGCCGCGACCGGCCCCGCGCGGACCCAGAGCGGCACACTCGTCCGTTGCGGGGGCCGATGACGGCGAACTGGCGTGCTGACGGCGCTGTTTCACCGGGGCAGACTACCACGATTTCAACATGCGCACGCGTCCGCGCGCCGCGCGCCGGGCTCGGATCCGGGAGCGGCCGGTCGCGGCGCGGCGTCCTGAGGCACCTTCGGGGAAACCCGGCTAAGCGGGGAGGTCTCCCGAGGCCGCCGTGCGTCCGTGCTCGTCCCTGCTGCTCTGTGTCCTGGTGGCGTGCGAGGGGGTCGACACCGGCCCCGACGCGGGGACCGACTCCGGCGACACCGCCGCCACCGACGTGCCCGACGCCTGCGGGTACACGGCGATGCCAGACCTGGACGCGGCCGCGGACGTGGTCGAGGTCGACCTCGTCGCCAGCGCGACCGCCTGGGACCCGGGTACCGACGTGCCGCTCACCGGCGGCATGGCGTTCAACGGCTCCGTTCCTGGCCCCGTGCTCGAGGCGAGCCTCGGCGACACGGTCAAGGTCCACTTCACCAACGACCTGGACTTCGGCACCAGCCTGCATTGGCACGGGCTGCGGGTCACGCCCGAGATGGACGGCATCATGCAGATGATGGGCGACCCGATCGAGCCCGGCGAGTCGTTCGACTACGAGTTCGAGCTCGTGGACAGCGGCTTCTACTGGTTCCACACGCACATGGACACCGCCACGACCATCGAGGCGGGCCTGTACGCGCCGATTGTCGTGCACGCCCCGGGCGAGGTGCGCCCCGATTGCGACCAGACGCTGGTGCTGGACGACGTGCTCCTCGACGAGGACACCCAACAGATCGCGCCGCCGGACACCGACATGATGCAGCTCATGGGGCGGCTCGGGAACCTCCTGCTCGCCAACGGTCGTGCCGACCGCCGCTACGGGTGGGCGCCCGGGCAGACCACGCTGTTGCGCCTGGTCAACGCCAGCAACGCCCGGTACTGGGACCTGTACCTGGAGGGTCACTCGTTCACCGTCGTGGGCACCGACGGCGGGTTCCTCGCCGAGCCGTACGCCGTGGACCACCTCGTGATGGCCCCCGGGGAGCGGTACATGGTGGTGGTCGAGGCGACCGGCGAGGCGGGAGGCGAGTACCGCCTGATGAACCGTCGGTTTCAGCTGCATGAAGAGCACGGGGACATGATCGAACCCGACCCGATGGGGAATGGCGACAATCCGGTGGCCACGTTCGTGTATGCCGACACCGCGGTCGCCGGGAGCGGCTGGGTCCAGCCCGCGCCGGACGTGCCGAGTTGGGGCGCGGCCGTGGACAACGTGGGGCACCACTGGTTGCTCGAGGAGGACATGGAGGGCGGCACCGTCACGATCGACGGGCAGCGGTTCCCGGACGTACCGATGGTGGACGTCATGATGGACGTCGACACCACCTTCGAGGTGGAGAACGCATCGGAGATGCACCACCCGTTCCACATCCACGGCAATCGGTTCCAGGTGGTCGACGTGGGGGGCGAGGGGGTGCCCGAGGGCCAGGGTTGGAAGGACACCTTCGACATCCCGCCGCGCACCACGGTCACGTTGGTGTCGGCGCTGGACAACCCGGGGGAGTGGATGTACCACTGTCACATCCTCGAGCACGCCGACGACGGGATGGCGGGCCTCATGACCGTGATGGAGTAGCCGGTGTCGACGCCCACCGAGGTCCGCCGCTGCCACGCGTGTGGCCAGCCCAAGGTGCTCTTGGAGGCCAACTGGCGGCACACCAACTGGGGCATGGAGACCAGCGAGAGCACCCGCGAGTACCGTTGCCAGGGCTGCGGGGCGCGGTTCACGATCCACTCCCGCATGCGCCAGATCGCGCTGTGGGTGGTCGGCGCTCTCTTCGTCTGCCCGTCGGGGATCGGGTTGGGCATCCTGGCCCTGGCGTGGTGGCGGGGTCAGCAGGACGCCCGCAACCCCGTGGTGCCGGGCGCCGCCGTCCCGGAGATCCGGTACCGCATGGGGGCGCCGTTGCGGCGCTGTGCGCAGTGTGCCGGCACCTGCGTCGCCACCCACGTCACGGCGCACCGCACCAACGGCATCCCGATGGGGGTCGAGATGCGGTACCAGTGCCGGCGGTGCGGGCATGCGTTCACCGTCGAGAGCGTGTGGGGCACGTCGTCCTCGGGGTGTTCGGCCCTCGCGATCCTGGCCATCGGCGCGGCGTGCGCCGGGGCGGGTGAGTCGGCGGCGATGCGGTGGGGCGGCGGGGGCCTGGCCTTGGTGTTCGGCCTGTTCATGGTGTGGTCCACCTTCCGCAGCATCCGCGACAACTTCGCCAACCCGGTGGACGACCAGCGCCTGGAGTGACCGCCCGCGGGTGGATGACACCGCGCCGACACAACCTCCCGATAGCGGGGGCTGCATGTGGTGGACCCTCCTCGCCTGCGTCCCGGCGCCCGCGCCGCTCGTCACCCCCGCCGACCCTGCGACGCCGCCGCGGGTGGAGGGCGTCACCGCCCTTCCGGCGCTTGGCGAGGGGGCGCGGTGGTGGCCGTTGCTCGCCGCCGGCGAGCCGGTCGCGGGCGTACCGTTCGGGGGCGACGCCGGCGGGGTCGCCGACGCGATGGACGCCAACACCCTCCACGTCCGCGACGGCCGGTTGTGGATGGTCACCCACTTCGAGCGGGCCGCCGGCGCCCTCTACGTCAGCGAGCTCGTCCGGCGGCCGGAAGGGGGGTTTGTGGCGGCGAGCACCGCGCCGATCCCGGTCGACGGCCCCGCCGTGTACAACCCGTGTGGTGCCGCGCCCTCGCCGTGGGGGAGCCACCTGGGCTCCGAAGAGTACGAACCCGACGCCGCCGTGGCGCTCGCCGACGGGCACATCCCGCTCGAGGCCGATCGTGGCCGCGGGGTGGAGCGCGAGTTCGACAACGGCTGGAACACCCGCTGGCGAACCCTCCCGGGCGGGTCGGCCCCGTACCGGCACGGCTGGGCGTTCGAGGTCAAGGTCGGCCCGCAGGGCGCTGGCGCCCTCCAGCGCCGCTTCGCCCTGGGGCGGTACTCCCACGAGCAGCAGCTCGCGGTCGACGACCGCACCGTGTACCTGTCCGACGACCACCCCGGCGGCGGCGGGCTCTACCGCTTCGTCGCCGCCGCCGCGGGCGACCTCTCCCGCGGCACCCTCGCCGCGGCTGCGTTCACCGCCGGCCCCGATGCCGCGACGCTCGGCACGGTGCGCTGGGTGGAGCTCGGCCCCACCGACGACGCCGTCGTCGCCGCGCGGTGGGCGTCGCCGCCCTCGTTCACGGAGATCCTCACGCGGACGCTCCCGGCTGACGGGGTGTGCGCCGCGGGGCAGCTCGTCGAGAGCGCGACCGGCCGGGAGTGCCTGGGGCTGGTCCCCGGCGCCGAGGCGCTCGCGCGCCACTTCGAGACCCGTCGTTACGCCGGCCTGCGGGGCGCCACCACCGCGTTCCCGAAGGAGGAGGGCCTGGCGTGGGACGCCCGGCGCGGCCGCATCTTCGCGGCCTGGTCCGCCGTCGACGCCGACGCGGCGCGCCGCCTGGGGGTCGGCACGGCGCCGTGTGGCTTGGTCGTCTCCATCGACCCGGTCGGCGGCGCGGTCGACGTGGTGGCGTCCGGTGAGCTCACGTCGGCGGGGTGCGCCACCACCGGCATCGCCAACCCCGACAACCTCGTGTGGGCGCCCGAGCTCGACACCCTCTTCATCGCCGAGGACGGCCGCAAGCGCGGCGGCGAGAACTGGCTGTGGGCGCTGCGTGACGGCCGGCTCACTCCGGTGCTCCGCGGGCCGCCGACGGCCGAGGTGTCGGGGCTCGGCTGGGTGGTGTTCGGCGGCGAAGGGTGGTTGGCGGTCGACCTGCAGGAGGAGTCGGCGACCACCCCGAGCCGCCTCGCGATGGTGGGGCCCCTCGTCCTGCCCGCACGCTGAACCCGATCAGTCGCCGCAGGCGTCGTTCGCGGCGCCCGGGGTGCCCTGGTCGCCCATCCCGAAGGTGGAGTCCTGGCCGCACCAGTTGTCGATGTCGTCGTTGGAGCCCGCGTCGAGCTTGCCGGGGTCCAGGCCGATGGCTTCGCCCTCTTCGCCGGGGGTGTTTTCTTCGAGCCAGCTCATCTCGTCCACGAGCGTGTCGCCGACGAAGATCTGGACGGTGTCGCCCTCGTTGCCGAGCTTGACCGCGCCCGCCTCCCAGGCGTAGTCGGCTTCGAAGCCACCGTTCGCGCTCTGGTTGGCCGAGCCGGCCAGCACCACGTAGCCGCCGGCGGCCACCGAGAGCGCCCCGCTGATGGTGCTGCCCGTGCCGTCGTCGTCTGCCACGGTCACCCCCGCGAGGTCGAGGGTGCGGCCGGCGGCGTTGTAGAGCTCCACGTACTCGCCGAAGTCCCCGTCGACCTGGGCGGGGTCGTACATCACCTCGGTGATCACGAGCTCGCCGACGGCGAGGGTCGCCCCGGCGTCGCCGGAGTCGTCGCTGTCGTCGAGGCCGGCGGAGTCGCCGGCGGTGTCGGTGGCGCCGTTGCGGGAGCAGGCCAGGGAGAAGAGCAGGAACAGGGTCACGGGGCACTCCACGAGTGGGCGAGATCGACGTCGAGTTGGAGGAAGAACGCGGTGCCGGACTCGACCGTGTCGGCCCCGGGCACTTCGGTCACGGCGCGACCCAGGGCGGTGTGGCGCACGCCGACGAGGAGCTCGGCGTCGCCGTGCCCTTCGACGGGCAGGCGTACGCCCGCCGCGGCGAGCACGGCCGCGCTCGCGGCCGCGTCGTGGTCGAGGTCTTCGGACCAGGCATCGGCCCGGGCGGCGCCGACCAGCGGCCCCCAGGGCTGTCCGCGCAGCCACACGCTGGCGCCGACCGGCTCGCGCGCGCCGTCGCCGGCCACGCCGAACGCGGCCAGCACCTCGGCGCCGTAGCCCACGCGGGAGAGCTCTCCCGAGAGGCGCCCGCCCACGCGCGAGTCGGCCGCGTAGCCGAGGCCGCGGCTGCCATCCCGACCGTAGAGCTCCGCCACGAGCGCCTGCGGTTGCGCCGTGCCGGCCAGCGGCACGATGGCGATGGTGCCCGCGAGGTCCTTGCCCTCGTTGCGCTCGCGGAAGTTGGCCCCTTCGCCGGTGGTGAAGCTCCCCGCCACGCCCACGAGGCCCCCCAACCCGCTCCAATCCACGCGCAGCCCGAGGTCGGAGCGGTCCATCCAGCCGAGCGAGTCGCCGAGCTCTCCCCAGACCGCGCTGTGCCCCCACGCGCGGTCGGCCCCGTGTACCCACACGTCGGGCACCGCGCCCAACGACAACCGCAGGCCCGCCTCCGACCACGCGGCCATCGCCTCGGCCACCTCGAGCTCGGCCACGAACGCTTCGCCGTCCACGCCGACATACGTGCCTTCCCCCGCGGAGCGCACCGCGCCGAGCCGGAGGTTGGCGCCCGCCCACCGCGAGCCGACGGCCAGGCCCACGCGCGCGCGCGGCAGGTCGAAGACGGTCTGGAGGCCGGGGTCGGGGTCCACGTACTGCAGCCTGCCGGCCACCTCGAGCTCACCGGCCGCGCACATCTCGCTCGGCGCGCTCGCGGGCGGACTCCAGCCGGGCAGAAGCGCCGCCGGCAACCACGCGATGCAGCTCACGGGGCGTCCCGGAGCCAGCGTGCGCCGAGCAGGTTGCCCTCCCGTTCGCGCAGCTCGACGAAACGTTCACGATCGGCGCGGACGCCGGCCGCGTCTTCCACCGCCAGCGGCACCAGCTCCGCCACGAGCGCGTCGATGCCCCCGCCCGCGTCGAGGTCGTCGAGCAGGACCGGGAGGCTCGGCAGCCCGTCCCCGGTGTGGCCGCGGGCGTGCGCCGCGGCGAGCGCGCGCCCGATCAGCTCGCCCTGGCCGAGCAGATCGGCGTCGGTGGCCACGTCGCCCTTCACGAGCCCGGTCATGTCCCCGACGTCGAAGGTCTGGCCCCACCCGCTGACCGAGAGCACCTTGAAGACCAGCGCACCGTCGGCCACCGCGTCGGCCCGGACGTCGGCGTCGGGTCGGCTCCACAACGCGGCCGCCACCTCGCGCACGCGGGCTTCGCTCGAGTCGAACGGGCGCACCACCGGGCCGATCGGAGGCGGCGCCGCCACCTCGCGGAAGGCGACGAGGCGGTCGTCGTCCGGGGCGTCGTCGCCGCGGTCGTAGAGGACCACGTAGCGGATGGCGGGCAGCGAGCTGACCCCTTGGCCGTACCGACGCACGGCGTCGAGCACGCGGAGGCCGGCGGGGCGGCTGCCCGTCCACGCGCCGAGCAGGCGGTCGAGCTGCGCCGATTCTTCGACACTGAGCGGCAGGTCGGCCCGCCCGACGTCGTCGAAGCCTTCGTCGACGCGCATGCGCCGACCGACCGCGGTGAGCTCCGATCGGCCGGCGAGCGCGGCGCCCAGGACCCCGTCCTCGCGTGCGTCGGCCCGCAGGCGTGTGGCAAATACCGGATCCCACCGCGCTTCGACCGCGGGGTCCCACGGCGCGAGGCCCGCCTCCTGGCGCACCAGCTCGCCGGCGTACCCGACGATCAGCGCGGTGGCGGCGGCCTCGTCGCAGCCATCGTCGCGACAGCCCTGGTCGCCCGCGAAGAGCGCGTAGGCCATCGCCGCCCGTCGCAGGTCGAGGGTCCACGCACCGAAGCCGGCCGCGTCGAGGTCGATCCACTCGAGCACCAGCGGGGCATCGAGGGCCGCGTCGGCGAGGTCCGGCTCTTCACCCGGCAGGAGGGTCGAGAGGTTCTCCAGGTGCGGGTCGCCGACCACGAGCACGTCGTTGGCGGCGGCCGAACGCAAGAACGCCGTCGCCGGGCGGTCGGGGTCGGGACGCGCGAGGTCGGCGTACCACACCGGCGTGCTCCCCCGCAGATACTCCCAGTCCGACGACGCCATTCGCGCGAACTTGTGGCCTACCAACTGGGGATCGCGGTCGAGCCACACCTGGTTGGCCGCGAGGTGCTGGTCGAGCAGCCACGCGTCGCGTGCGGCCTCGCCGTCCATGGGCGCGCAGCCCACCCACACCAGCACCACGATGCCCATCGGGCGCGGAACTATCGCCGGTAGGTGCCGCGTCGGTGACGGGTCGGCGACGAGTGGTGGGCGGGGAGCGGTGGGGCCGGCCCGCGACCGTCCCGAAGCGCGCCGGGGCGGGCGGCCGGCCCATCAGCCCCCGGGCGCTCGCCACACCACGCGCCGCCGCGCCGCCACGGGCCCTTCGAGGACGTCGGCGCCGTAGCCCGGCACGTGCACCCGCACCCGGTCGACCACGGCGGTCTCGCCCAGCCCCACGTGCACCCGCGCGGGGCCGGTGGCGCCGAACCCGGGGGCTTCGCTGGCCAGCGCACCCCACACCTGCCCGCCCGCTTCGACCTCGACCCAACTGCCATGCGGCGCGTCGACCTCGATCCACCCCGCCGCCGTGCAGCCCTGCGACAAGAACAGCCACGGCGGCCGCGCCATGTCGCCCATCAGCACGTCGACGACCCCGTCGCCGTTGAGGTCGTGGGTGAGGACGCCCCGCCCGCCTGCCGCTCGGGGAAAGCCGAGCGCAGCGCCGATGTCGGTGAACACGCCGTCGGACTCCTGGGCCAGCACCCACAGCGGCCACCGGCCGGGACCGGCGGTGAAGTCCGCCGTGGCCGCGAGGATGTCGGCGCGGCCGTCGTTGTCGAGGTCGACGATGCTGCTGCCCCACCCCATCTGGCCGGCCTCGAAGGCGAGCCCCACCTCGGTGGCGGTGGCGTCGTAGTACCCGTCGGCAGAGCCGAGGAGCAGGCGGTGGGCGCCGCTCGCCGTCAGGTACAGGTCGGGTTCGGCGTCGCCGTCCACGTCGCCGACGGAGGTGCCCATGCAGAAGACCGCGACGTCGGCGCCGGCGGCGTCACAGGCGCCGAGGCTCCCGTCCCGGTCGCACAGCGGGCGGTTGGGTTGGCGGGTGGGGCCGTCGAAGCACAGGTAGGCGTCCAGGTCGCCGTCGTCGTCCCAGTCGAGCGTGGTGACGTCGAACGCCGCGCCCCAGGCGGTGTCGCCCGGTACGACATCGGCGAGGGGGGCGAACCCCTCGGGGGTGCCCAGGGCCAACGACGGCGGGGAGTACACCCCCGACTCGGTGTCCTCGACGTCGTCGTGCCACACCGCGAGCAGGTCGTCGCGGCCGTCGTCGTCGAGGTCGCCCACCTCCACGTCCACGACCGGGCGCTCGGGGTCGGGGGGGAAGAGCACCGTGGCGGCGGCCGGGTCGACCCCGGGGAGTTGCAGGATGGCGTCGGACCACGCGAGCAGGTCGACGACGCCGTCGCCGTCGAGGTCGGCGAGGCGGGTGTGCGCCGCGGGCGCCGGGAACGTGAGCGGGGCGAGCCCGCCGCCGTCCACCGTGCCCGTGGCCAGGGTGCCGCTCGGCTGGGAGGCCACAAGGTGCCACACCCCTTCGGACTCCCACAGCGCCACCGAGCCCGCTTCGTCGAGCGGTCCGGCGTGGGGCGT
>SXOM01000295.1 GCA_005776735.1 Pseudomonadota bacterium | reverse complement strand
ACGTCGTCGACGCGCTCGCCGCCCGCTACGAGCTGCGCCCGCGTGCGCGGCTCTTCGGGACCGGCCTCGCCGCCGAGGTGCGCGCGCGGCTCTCGGCCCAGTCCGAGCTTCCCGACGCCTGGGACGACGCCCGGTACGGCCCGCGCGCCGACCTGGCGACGTGGGCCGACCGCCAGCCGGGTCCGCGCCGGAAGCGTACGCCGACCGGGTGACGACGCCCCCCGACCTCGCTCGCAGTTCGACATCGCCACGCCCACCGCCGTCGCGCGTCGCCTCCGGCCGGGGCAAGGGCCCCCGGCCTCTTCGACATCGCCACGCCCACGAAGGCCCGCTCGCAGTTCGACCTCGCACCGCCGTCGCGCGTCGCCTCGACATCGCCACGCCCCCCGGCCTCCTCGACATCGCCACGCCCACGAAGGCCCGCTCGCAGTTCGACATCGCGCACCGCCGTCGCGCGTCGCCTCGACATCGCCCACCGCCGTCGCGCGTCGCCTCGACATCGCCACGCCCGCCAAAATACCGCTCGAAGTTCGGCGTCGCCTCGCTCACCGACCTTGGGCCGGTGCAGCAAGACCCTCGCGGTTCGGCGTCCATCCGTTGTGCCAGACGCCTCGGACGCTGTCCGGCTCGGTGACGCGGCGGGTGACGGGTCGGGTGGAATTGGCCGAGCGGAGCGCCGGTTCGCCGCTTGCGGCGAACTGGCGGGGGAGCGAGCGCCAATTTCACCCGGCCCGGCAGGACCCGGGGCTGACCTCGTCCCGCCCCTCGTCAGGCGCTTCCCGCCCGCAAGACGCCGACCCGCGCCCCGGGTCGCCGCGTCTTGCCCGGCCCATCGCCGGTTCACCCGACCACGCGTTACTTTCCGCCGCCTCAGGAGTGCCCCATGGCCGAGACCGCCGAGTTCTTCGATTCGTACATGCCCAAGAAGCTGACCGACAAGCCCGACCTGATCAAGACCAACGCCATCTTCCGCTTCGACATCGCCGACGCGGGGACGTGGATCATCGATCTGAAGAACCCCCCGGGCGCGGTGCGGGCGTGCGAAGCCACCGAAGCGGCGGACTGCGTGATCACCGTGGCCAAGGCGGACTGGGAGCGGGTGCTCGACAACCCGTCGCTCGCCATGCAGTTGTTCATGACCGGCAAGCTCAAGGCCAGCAACATCGGCCTCGCCATGGCGCTCCAGAAGATCCTGGGCTGAGCGGACAGGGCCGAGGCGGGGGCCACACCTCGCCTCCGCCGCGCCACGCGCCCGCGCCGGCCGCCTTCCGGCCCGGTCGCGGCGTGGCGCCCAGAAGGGCTACGCCGTGACGTTCGCCCAGCGCTTCTCGGCGCTGGCCAACAGGTCGCGGTGGGCGCGGTCCTCGTCGGCCATCTTCTGCAAGAGGTCGCCGAAGTCGGGGAAGACCTTGAAGAACTGGATGCGCCCGTGGATCTCGGCGCTGGATTCTTCGACCCAGCGCGCCAGGCGCAACGCCTCGCCGATGTCGACGCCGTCGCGCTCACAACGTTGCCGGGCGGCGCGCAGCTCGTCGAGGAAGGACCGCGCGTCGACCGACTCCGCGTCGAACTTCTGCTCGCCGACCTCGGGGATGCCCGCCAGCGCGGACTGATGGATGCGGATGCTCGCCGCGTGGTACCGCTCGGCCTCGGCGTAGTTCATCCAGAAGTACGCGAGCTCGCGCCTGGAGGAGAACCGCTTGGCGAAGACCTCGTACAAGCCCGCACATTCGAGCTCGATCCCGACCGCCAGCTCCAGAACGTCCTGCCAGGTCGACGCCATCGGTAGACTCCCCCGTGGGAGTGTAACGCCGGCTCCGTGACCGGGCGCAAGCTCAGGTTTCGGCGAGGATGCCGTCGGCGACCACGTCGGAAAGCGCGTAGATGGTCAACTGTGGGTTGACCCCCGAGGCGGTGGGAAACAAGCTGCCATCGGCCACGTACAGGTTCTGGTACGCCCACATACGTCCGGTGGGCGAAGTGGCCCCGACCCGCGGGCTGTGGCCCATGCGCGCGGTGCCCATTTGATGGAAGCAGAAGAGCGCGACCTCGCCTGGGCCCCAGCCCACATCGTCCAACTTCCGGAGGTCGGCGGTCGAGCGGAGGCTGGTCATCCGGCTGTGGCCGGTCAGCGCGGCGGTCGCCCCGGCCGCCAGCCACGCCTCCGCGCACCGGGCGACGGCGGCCTTGAGGCGGAAGCCGTCCTCGCGCGCGAGGGTCCACTGGATCGAAGGGCGCCCGCTGCCGACGGCGATCCGGCCCGGGACCGCGTCGCGCAGCAGGATGCCCGCGGCGGTGTACTCGTTGTAGCGGCGGAGCTGGTTCTGGCGTTCGAGGCCGAAGCCGGGGAAGATCGTGGCGGTGATGCCGGGCGGCGCGCCGATGCCCTCGAGGATGGCGCCGATGGGGTGGCCGTTGAGGACGTCGGAGAACTCCCCGATGTAGTAGCCCTGCTTGATCCCCTCGTAGTTGGCGATTCGTTCGCCGGGGAACCAGCCGCACACCGGCGAGCCGGGGTGGGTGTAGAGGTTCTCCCCCAGGTGGCCGGAGGGGTCGTCGGCGCCGGAGCTCAACAGCAGGTAGGGCGTGTGGATGGCGCCGCCCGACACCACGACCACGTCGGCGTCGACGCGGAAGCTGCCCCGCGGCTGGCGGGTCTCGTCGAGCAGGGTGCCCTCCACGGCCACGGCGCGGCCACCAGCGAACACCACGCGGTCAACGCGCGCGTCGGTCAGGAGCGTGGCCCCTGCGGTGGTGGCCTTGGGCACGAACGTGAGCGCCGCCGACTGCTTCACGTTGTAGGTGCACCCGAGGTCGCAGAAGCCCGACCCGTAGCAGTCCTTGGCGTTGCGGTGGAAGGTGTCGCCCTTCCAACCGAGGGCCTCTCCGCCGCGCCGAAGCTTGTCGTTGTTGACGTT
>SXOM01000294.1 GCA_005776735.1 Pseudomonadota bacterium | reverse complement strand
TGGGCGCCGCGGCGCGGCGCGGACCCGCCGCGCTTCGGGACGGGACCCCCGCGCCGCCCCGAAAGGCCTACTTCTTGGCCTGGAGCTCGGCGGCGACGATGGCCTCGAACTTCTCGTAGGGCTGCGCCCCGTTGAGGAAGACCCCGTTGATGAAGAACGCGGGCGTGCCGGTGACGCCCGCCTTCTGCCCGTCCTCGAAGTCCTTGCGGATCTCCGCTTCGATCGCCGGGTCCTTGCGGCAGGTCTCCCAGGCCTCCATGTCGACCTTCGCGTCGCGGGCCACGCGCAACAGGTCGCCCTCGGCGAGCGCGGCCTGGTTCTTCATGAACGCGTCGTGCACCGGCCAGTACTTGTCCTGCTTGCCGGCGCAGTTCGCGGCGACCGCGGCGGGGATGGCGTTCTGGTGGAAGTCGAGCGGGTAGTCGCGGAAGACGAACTTGACCTTGCCCTCGTAGTTGGCCATCACCTGGTCGACGCTCTCGCGCGCCTTGCCGCAGTACGGGCACTGGAACTCGGCGAACTGGACGATGGTGACCGGCGCGTCGGCGGGGCCCACGAACGGGTCGTCGTCGACCGACACCTCGGTGCGCGGCACGTCGGGGAACGCGAGCTGGACCGTGGCCTTGTACGACTTGCGCAGCTCACCGATGTAGACCGCGTACCGTTCGCCCTGCTTCTTCTGGGTGACGGCGGTCTCGAGGATGCCGCGCGACTCCTCCATCGACTGGCCGCGCAGCTTGCGCTTGAGGGCCTCGTACGCCTCGGCGAGCTCGGCCTCGGTGGGCTTGCCGACCTTGTCGTTGATCTCGGCCTTGAGCAGGTCCTCGATCGCGGCCATGCCGCGCTTCTTGGCCTCGGCCTCGAGCAACTTTTCGTCCATCGCCTGCTGGGCGGCCTGGTACTCCGCGTCGTACCGGCCCATCAGGTACTCCGCGAGCATCTGGTCGAGCTGCGGCTTGATCGGGGTGGTGACCTCGCCGTAGGTGAGCGACCCGCCCTCCCAGTACGCGGCGACGGCCGCGGGCGCGTCGGCGTAGGCGGGGGCCACCAGGCGGGCGGGCGCGGGGCCGGGCGCGACGAGCGCGGTGGCGCCTTCGCTGGGGGTCTGGGACTGGCAGGCAAGGACGATCGCGAGGAGCATCGTGGATCCGGAACCGCCAGCCGCTAACATGGAACGTGCCGACACCGCTCGCCGGCGCGGCCCCGCGCCTTCCGGGCTACGTTGACGGGGTGACCGCGGACCCGCTCGAGCCCGACCGGATCGGACGATGGCGGGTGCTCCGCACCATCGCCCGCGGCGGCATGGCCACGGTCTACGCGGTGGCCGACCCGGACTCGGGAGAGCGCTTCGCCATCAAGCTGCTCACGCAGCCGGGCGCCTCGGTGCCGCGGTTGATGCAGGAGTACCGCGCGTTGGCGCGGATCCATCACCCCAACATCGTGCGCGTGTACCGCTTCGGCACCAACGACGACGGCCTCCCGTTCGTGGTGATGGAGCTGCTCGACGGGGTGCAGGCACAGGTGCGGGTCAAGGCGACCGGGCGGCCCGGTGAGGCCGTGCGCACCGCAGAGGCCGCGAGGATCGCCCGGGACGTGGCGTTGGCGCTCGGTCACCTGCACGCGCGCGGCATCGTCCACCGCGACCTGAAGTCGTCCAACGTCCTGGTGCTGCAGGACGGCACCACCCGCCTGTTGGACTTCGGCACCGCGCGCCTGGTCGACGCGTACGATCCGATCACGCAGCTCGGCGAGTTCGTGGGCACGTTCGCGTACGCCAGCCCCGAGCAGATCACCGGCGGCGCGGTCGACGCACGCTCCGACCTGTACTCGCTCGGCGTGCTCCTCTTCCGGATGTTGTGCGGGCGTCGGCCCTTCGAAGGTGACAACCCCCACGAGCTCGCCCGCGCCCACCTCGACACCCTGCCCCCCGACCCCGGCGTGCTCGTTCCGAGCCTGCCCCGCCCGCTCGCCGACCTGGCGATGCGCTTGTTGGCCAAGCTGCCCGCCGACCGCCCCCTCGACGCGCGCACGGTGGCCGACGCGTTGGCGCCGTTTGTCGTGGAGCCGGGGAGCCGGGGGCTCGGCCACGCGCCGATGCTGGGCCGCGACCGCGCCTTCGCCGACGCCCAGCGGTTCTTGGGCGACGCGCGCTCGGGGAGCACGTTGTGGATCACCGGCGAGGAGGGGTCGGGGCGCCGCACGTTCGTGGAGCTGGTCGCGGAGGAGGCGGCCCGGCGCGGGGCGCGGGTGCTCCCGGTCACCGGCGACGAGGACGCGTTCCGCCGCCTCGTCTGGGCGGTCCAGGACCTGCGCGACGAGTCGACCGACGAGTCCCCGGAAGTCGAGCCCCGCACCGCGTCGCCGCTCCCCGAGGTGATCACCCAGGTGGGCCGCCTGCTCGCCGCGCGCGCCGTCGCGGAGAACCGCGTCACCGTGCTCGCCGCGCCGGCGTTCTGGACCACGCCCGAGTCGGTGAGGGCCGCGGTGCTCGGCGTGCTCGACGTGGTGGCCAACCATGGCGCACCGGTGGTGCTGGTGGCCGCAGTCGGGCCGGGCCGGGACCCGACGGTCGGCACCACCGTGGCGCTACGGGCCCTGACGGGCGCGGAGGCCTCGGCGGTGGCGGCACACTGGCTGGGCGTCACGAGCATCCCCCCGGAGCTCGCGCGCCGGCTGCTGCGGGCCAGCGGCGGGCTGCCCGGGCCGCTCACCGAGCTCGTTCGTGCGCTGCCTAGCGCTTCCGCCACCGCCCCGGTGGTGATCCCGATCCGCCTGCGCGACGCGGCGCTCGGGCGGGTCGAGTCGCTCAGCGCGCCCGAGCGCCGCGTGCTCGAAGCCGTGGCTCTCGCCGACCACGAGCTCGACACGCTGCGTGTCGCGTGGATGGTCGACGAGGTCGAGGACATCACCGCGGCGCGGCTGGACGCCCTGCTGACCGCGGGCCTCGTGGCGCCGTTCGGCGGCTTCTGGGCGGTGCGGGACGGGATCGTGGGCGAGCTCACGCGCACCGCGCAGCTCCCGGCGCGCCGCCACCTGATGCAGCGGCGCCTCGCGGCGGTGGCCGAAGACCTGCTCCCGAGCGAAGCCCTGACCGAGGCGTGCCTGGTGGCCGGCCGTGCGCGCGAAGCCGCGGAGCTGGCCGTGCGCTGGGCGTGGCCCCTGGTGCGCACGGGCGCGTGGTCCGAGGCCCTGCCGCTGCTCGAGCGCCTCGCGGCCACCAACCCCGAGCTCGACGCCGCCGTGGGGGTCCGGTTCTGGACCCTCTACGGCGAGTGCCTCGCCGAGCTGCAGACCTCGCCCAACGCCGCCGCCAACGCGATCGGCCGCGCCGCGGCGTTGGCGCACGACCCGTCCGACTCGGCCGAGGTCGAGCTCGCCGCGTCGCGCCTGGCGCGCGCGCGCTCCGACCCCCACGCCGAGCGGTCGCTCCTGCAGACCGCGTTGGCCCGCCTGGACGGCGCGTCCGGCGCACCCGACGCGCGCGCGGCCGAAGGG
>SXOM01000293.1 GCA_005776735.1 Pseudomonadota bacterium | reverse complement strand
CGATCACCGGCGGGGCGCCGGGCGGGCTGCGGTCGCGGCACGGGTACTCGACGACGGCGCCGCCCTCGCCGAGCGTCAACCACACCGGGCGTGGCTCCAGGCGCACCGCCGGGAGCGGCAGGGGGGTGGGCGAACGGAGCACCAGCTCGACGACCGCACCGATCGCGAGCGCCGGCGCGGCCCAGCGGCGCCACCCCGGGGCCGGGCCGGGGAGCGGAAACGCCCCGGCGGCGGCCAGGAGCGCGAACGCGGTGGCCGGCACCGCGTACTGGGCAGGCTTCCACGCGAAGCGGGCGAGGGGGTACACCCGCCAGAACAGGTCGTACGGCGTGGGCACGTCGAGCTGGGTGGCCCCCCACCGGTTGCCGGCCGCGACCAGCGCGTAGCCCACCGCGAGGGCGGCGGGCAGCCGTGCGCGGGGTTCGCGGAGGGCCAGGACCACCAGCGCCCCGAGCAACCACGGGGCGTGGCGCCGGGGGCCGGTCTCGGCGGCGCCGGGGTAGGCAGCCACGCGCCGCGCGACCCCGGTGTCGGGCAGGGGAGGGGGCGCCTGCACGCCCAGCGGCGAAGAACGCGGTGGCCGCGCGGCGTCGGCCATCTGGGCCGCACGCGCGCCGAGCGCACCGCCGGGCCGCGCCTCGGTCACCCACATCGTCGCGGCGAGGAACGCCGACCACACGAGCACCGCCGCGGCCCAGCGGAGGGACAGGCGCCGCCACATCCACAACAAGCCGGCGAGCACCGCGACGGCGTGCGCGAGGTACGGCCCGGTGCCGACGAGGATGGCCCCCCACAACGCGGCGCGCGCCGCGCGCGGCTGCGGGGAGCAGAGCTCGCCGAGGAACAAGAGCAACCACCCCGCCGCCATGCCCTCGGTCTGGGTGTCCGCGAACGGGCCGAGAAACGCCGGCGAGAGCGCGCCCAGCGCGCCGATCGTGAGCTCGGCGAGCGCCCCGCGCCCCGCCGCCAACTTCTGCGCCCCGTACACCAGCACGAAGTACGACGCGGCCGCGTGCAGGTTCATCGCCCCGACGAGCCCGAGCGCGCCCGACCACAACGTGATGAACGCCTGGTGCAGCGGGTCGAGCGGGTACAGCGCCACCCCGTCCGGCGCGCCGCCCAGGGCGGTATGGAGGGGGGACCGGCCGTGGGCGAGCGCTTCGCGCACCACCCACGCGACCCAGGCGTGGTCGCGCAGCTCGCCCTCCGGCCGACCGACCAGCGAACCCCGCGCGACGAGGACGTGCCCGAAGGCGAAAGCAGTGGTCGCGGCGGCGAACAGGGCGCGCCGCGCTCGTGGGGACATGCGGCGGGGTAGCCCGGTTCGGGTATGATGGGGAGGTGAAGCGCGTGTGGTGCCTGTTGCTGGCTGCGGGGTGCGCCTCGGCGCCTCCCGATTCGCCGGCAGGCGACACGTCGGGCGTGCCCGGGGACACCGGCCCGCCCCCCGCGGCGATCGACGCTCGCGCGCAGATCGTGCGCCTCAGCATGCAGCTCGCCGGCCGGCGGCCCGAGGCGGCGTGGGTCCGCGGCGAGCCCGACGCCGCGCGGGTCGCGGAGGTCCTCGACCTGTTGTTGGCCGACCCGGCGCTCGGCCGCCGCGCCGCGTGGACGTGGAACGAAGCGCTCCACATCGCCGCGTTTGGCGAGGCGGGATCGCGCTGGGAGGAGATTCCGCTCTCCACCCGCCGCGCGCTGAACTGGGAGCCCCTGGCCGGCGTGGCGGCGGTGGTCGCCGAGGATCGGCCGCTCACCGACCTGGTCACCGCCCAGTCGTGGCCGGCGAACCCCGCCCTGGCCGAGCTGCTCGACCGGCCCTACGCGGGCGTGGCCGAAGAGTGGGCGTGGACCCCCTACACCGACGGGCGGCCCATGGCGGGGATGTTGTCGACCGCCGGGTTGTGGGCGCGTCACGCGGCCGACGCGACCAACTTCCACCGGCGGCGGGCCAACGTCGTCGCGCGCGTCTTCGTGTGCGCCGACTTCTTCGATCGCGACGTCAACTTCCAGCTCGGCACCACCGACGTCGCCACCACCGCCATCGAGGACGCGGTGCGCACCGACGCCGCCTGCACCACCTGCCACGCCGCGCTCGACCCGATGGCCGGCTTCCTCGGGGGGTTCGGGGAACGTTCGGAGCCGAGCGCGCTCGCGCCGTGGCTGCGGTACAGCCCGCGCCTCGCCGAGTACGCGGCGGCGGGGTTTCCGCCCGCCTGGTACGGCACCCCGGGCGCCGACATCTCCGACCTGGGCCGGTTCATCGCCGACGACCCGCGCTTCGCCCGCTGCATGGCACGTCGCACCTACGAGTCGCTGACCGGCGCCGACTTCGACGACGAGCCCGGCGCCGAGGCCCTCGTCACCGCGCTCGTCGAGGGTGGGTTCCAGTACGACGCGCTGGTCCGCGCGGTGGTGGCCACCGACGCGTGGGCCGCGCCGGTCGAGCACGTCTCGGCCGCGGACCAGCTCGCGACCTCGTTGTCCGCCGCCTACGCACTCCCGGACGCCGGCGCCGGCGTCGACGCGTCGCTGGAGGACGCCCTCTTCGACGGCGAGCTGCGCGCGATGTCGGGCGACACCGACGACGAGATGGTCCTGGTGCGCAACTCCACGCCGGGCGCCGGGTCGCAGCTCGTGGTCGAGTGGATCGCGCGCACCGCGCTCCCCGCGGCGCTCGCGGCCGACGCGGCCCGGCCGGCCGCGGAGCGGGTGCTCCTCCCGACCACCGACACCCCCGTCGAGGCCGACCACCGCGCGGCGTTGGCCGGCCTGTACCTCCGCTTCCTCAGCCGGGAGGTGGCGGTGGACGGCCCCGAGGTCGACCGCCTCTACGACCTGTGGAGCGGCGCCGGCGCCGACCCGACGGCCGCCTACGCCGAGGTGCTGCTCGCGTTGTCGCGCCACCCCGACGTGGGGCTGCACTGATGGGCCGCACCTGGGCGTTGGGGGTGCTGGCAGCGTGCGCCACCGGAACGCCTGCCGACTCGGCCGACACCGCTCCGCCGGCCGACGCGGAGTGTGGCACGTGGGCGTCGGTGGGCGAGCCCTTCGTGCTCACGTGGTGCGCCGGCTGCCACTCCGCCGCGCTCCCGGTCGAGCGTCGGTACGGCGCCCCCGAAGGCCTCGACCTCGACACGCTCGACGCGGTGCGCGCCCAGCGGGCGGCGGTCCTCGGGGCGGCGCTCGGGGACTCCCCGCGCATGCCGCCGGCGGGTGGTGTGCCGCTGGCGGAGCGCGAGACGATGGCGGCGTGGCTCGCCTGCGGCGCTCCGGGCGAAGCGCACCGCCTCGCGCCGGTCGAAGGCGGCGTGGGCCTCGTGCGCGCCGGCGAGCTGCTCGGCGGGTTCGGCGAGCCCGAGCCGGGCGAGTTCTACTCGGTCTTCAGCGACGGCCCCGACGCCGCGCTCCAGTTCTTCTTCACCGGGAGCCTCGACGGCGAGCTCGACCTGGTGGGGTGGACGGTGGCCGACGGCGAGGTGCTCCTCGGCATCGGCGCGTACGAACCGGGGCTGCCCCTTTGGCCGCCGGAGCGGGTCGGGGCCCACCCGATCTCGCAGGCGGTGTCGTGGGGTGACGAAGCCGACGACGGCGAGCGCACGTGGACGCTGACCGTCGAGGACGAATCCGACCCCGACCCCCGCTTCGGCGACCTGGACACCGCCCGGTGGACGCTCAGCGACGGCGCGGGTGCCCGCTTCGAGCTGTGGATGTCCACGCGCGCGGGCCTGGTCGCGGCCGACTACGCGTGGGGGCCCCTCGCCGGCTACCGCAAGGACCGCCTGCTGATGTTGTCGGCCGCCGCCCCGTCCGACCGCAGCGAAGGGTTCCCGGTGTGGGTCGGCGACGCGTACATCGCGCGCTGGACCGTCGTGACGGAGGCGCCATGAGCCGCGGTCCTTCCCGCCGCGGGATGCTCGGGGCCGCGCTCGCCGGGCTGGCGCTGGGCCTCCGATCCCGGCCGGCGCGCGCCGCCGGGGCCGATCACCTGCTGGTCTACTGGATCTCCGGGGGGTGGGACCCGACCTACGCGCTCGACCCGCACCAGGGCTCGTCGGTGGTGGCCACCGACCCCGCGGCGACCGTCGCGGTGGCCGGGGGGCTCCCGTTCGTCGACGCCGCTTCGCGCCCGGCGGTGCGCACGTTCTTCGAGCGGTACGGTGCCCAGTCGGTGATCTTCAACGGGCTCTCGGTGGGCAGCATCTCGCACGACGCGTGCACGCGGCTGATGCTCACGGGCCGTCGCAGCGGCGCCGACCCCGACGTGTGCGCCCGCGTGGCGGTCGGCTCGGGCGACGCGCTCCTGTTGCCCCACGTGGTGCTCGGGGGGCCACGATTTGCCGGGCCGTGGGGCGACCGGGTGAGCCTCGTCTCGCCGACCTTCGTCAACCTTGCGGCCGGCCTCGAGCCCGCCGTGCGCGACGCCGACGCCGAAGCGCGGGTCGCCGCGTGGTTGCAGGCCGAGGTCGCGGCCGGGCAGGCGAGCGCGGGCCGTACCACCTTCCTCGAGGGCCTCGCGCGCCTGCCGCAGCTCGCCGAGTTCGCCCGCGAGTTCGAAGCGGTCGACCTCGACGCCGAGTCCGGCCGTCGCGACGTCGCCGTGCGCCTCTTCTCCGCCGGGGCCACGCGCACGGTGCTGATGGGCACCTCGGTCGCCAACCTCGCCCAGTGGGACAGCCACCAGTCCAACCACCTCAACCAGGATCGGTGTTTCGAGCACAGCTTCGGTCAGCTCACCGCGCTGATGGAGGCCCTGGAGGCCACCGAAGGCGCCGACGGGCAGCCGTTGTCGGAGCGCACGCGGGTCCTGGTGCTCTCGGAGATGGGCCGCCAGCCGGTGCTCAACAACCAGTCCGGCAAGGATCACTGGCCCATCACGTCGGCGTTGCTCGTGGGGAGCGGCGTCGTCGGGGGCCGCGTGGTGGGCGCGACCGACGACACCCTGGCGCCGGTGGCGGTCGACCTCGCGTCCGGCGAGCTCGACGAAGGGGGCGAGGTCCTCCGCCCCGGACACCTCATCGCGACCCTCGCGGCGGGCTTCGACCTCGATCCGGCGGAGTGGGCCGACGGCGAGACGGCGGTGGGCGGCGTCTGGGGGTGAGGGGTGGGCGAGGGCCCGCGACCGTCCCGAAGGCGGCCGGGTCCGCCGGCCCTCGCGGCGCGGGGCCGACGTCGCCCGCACGCCGGGCGCGCGCCGGACCCTGCGCGCTTCGGGACGGTCGCGGCGCGCCCGCCTCGCTACTCGGGGCAGTCCAACCAGTGGGCCAGGTGTTCGAGCTCGGCGTCGGTGAGGCCGCCGGCCGGGGGCATGCTGCCGCGCACCAGCACGCTGTCGCGCACCAGGTCGAGCTGCGCGGACGTCTCGGCCTGGTCTTCGAAGTGGATCGCCTCGGGCGCGCCGTGGCGGTCGGTGGAGCCGGCACCGTGGCAGGCCTGGCAACGCCCGGAGACGAACCCGGCGGTGAACGTGTCCCAGGTGACCCCCTCGGGGTCGCAGGCCTCGGTCGCCTCGGTGGCGCACGCGTAGAGGAGCGCGAGGATCACGTCACCACCGCGCGGATCGGGGGCTCGTCGGGGAGCTGCTCCGCCGAGTCGTGCCCACCGAGGGTCAAGAGCGTGGCGCCCAGGTGGCCGGGGGTCAACGGGGTGTCGCCGGGTCCCCCTTCGTCCAGGTCGACCGGCGCGCCGAGGTAGGTCTCGGCGTCGTACCCGCCCACCGAGCGGCCCCCTCGGACGCCCGCGCCGAACAGGAGCGTGCTGGTGTAGGTCCAGTGCTCCTTGCCCTGGCGGCTGTTGAGCGTCGGGAAGCGGCCCATCTCGCTCATCACCACCACGCACACCTCCTCGGCGAGGGTCGCGGACGCCTCCCCGGGCCGCGCTTCGAGCGAAGCGACCACCCCGCTGAGCGCGGTGAACAGCTCCTCGTAGCTGCCGCCCTGGTTGGTGTTGGCGCCGTGGGTGTCCCACGTGAGGCCGCGGTGGCCGTAGTACTCGACCATCGCCACGCGGCTGAGGCCCCGCTGCAGGCACTCCAGGGCCAGCTCGGCGCGCTCCGCGAGCGTGTCGCCGCCGGCGAGATCGAGGTCCTCGGCCTGGGCCAACAGCGCGATGCGCCGCTCCTCGGCGAGGGCGGCCGAAGCGGCGACCGTCGCCGCGCGACCGGCGCTGGCGGCCGACTGGAGGCGCACGAGGCGCCGGGCGAGGGCGGCATCGACGGCGGTGGTGGACGCGGCGCTCGGCAGCCCCACCGGCGCGTCGGCCCCCAGCGTGGGCGACCCGTCGAGCAGGCTCGCGAGCTGCCCGCTCTGCCCCACCCGGACGAGCGCGTCGACGTTGGGGCCCGCGTAGACCGGTCCGCTCAGGTTCACGTAGGGCATGATGCGCGGTTGGGTGCCGAGCGCCGCGAGGAGCAGGGGCCAGTCGTCGCGACCGGGCAGGTTGCTCCCGGTCAGGATGAGCCTCAAGCACACATCGTGGGCCACCGACCGCGCCTCGACCCCGTGCAACAAGGCCGACTGGGCGGCGTTGGCGGTGAAGAACGCCTTGACCGCCGGCGACGCGGGGTTGTCGACGAAGTCGATGCCGCCGACCGATCCGAGCACCGCGCCGTCGGGCATCGTCGCCACGCTCCCGAAGACCGGCGCGAGCGCCCACGCCGGGTCCCACCCGCCCGGGCAGAAGATGAACAAGAACTTGCGCTCGACCGAGCCGTCGCCACGCGCACGGCGGAGCGGGAGCGCGGCCGCCGCGAGCGCGGCCCCGAGGCCCTGGACCAGGCGGCGGCGGGACACGCGCATCAGTAGGTCCAGAACGCGGGGTCGCGCAGTTGGAGCTCGATCACGGCGGCCCACACCTCCTCGGCGGCGGCGCCCGACTCCACGAGCGTGGTGGCCAGCGCCTGGTCCTCGGCGAGCTCCTCGTCGTCGGGCTCGTGCCCGTGGATGCGCCGGTGCAGCACGCGGAGCTGGCGCGCGTACGCCGCCGAGCCGGGGGCATCGTCGGCGTCGACCTCGGTGAGCAGGCGGCGTTCGCTCGCGGGGACGGCCAGGTCGTCGTAGGCGACGGTGCGCGCCGCCGCTTCGGCGAGGCGTTGCTCCACCAGCGCGCGCGTGACCGACGGCAGTTCGCTCGGCACGGTCACGCCGTGGCCGTCGACGCCGCCGGCGAGGACCCGGTAGCCCACCGCGTCGTTGTCGAGCTGCGCGTAGTCGCCTTCGGTCCACGCGTAGCCGGTGAGCGCCTCCACCGTCGTCGCGAGCTGGCTCGGCTGCATCACGCGGAGCGTCACGACCGCCTCGTCGGCCGCGGCGGGGTCGACAAATCCGCTCGCAGCGTACTCGGGCTCGCGCACGACCGCGCGCACGAGGCTGCGCATCGTGTAGTCGCCGGCCGCGAACTGCTCGGTGAGCGCGGTGATCGTGTCGAAGTCGTCGTCGCCGAGGGTGCGTCGCCAGTACGAACCGGCGGTCCGCTGGGCGGCGCACCGGTAGTAGCGGGGGTCGTCGGCGATCATCGGCCCGAGGTCGGCGGGCCCCGACATCGGACGCCCGAACCACGCGGGGGCGAGGCCGAGGTACCGCTCCCCGAGGAACTCGCGCTCGGGGTGGTACCCCTGCATCTCGGAGGGATCGTACAGGTCGAACCACCAGTAGCCGAAGAGCGCGGACGCGACCGGGTCGAGCGAGTCGTGGCACCCCACGCAGGACGGCTGGGTGCGCACCGCCTCCTCCAACGCGCCGACGTTGGTCTGTTCGCTCGGGTCGATGTGGATGGGCCTCACCAACCAGTCGTCGCACAGCAGGAGGCGACCGATCGCGGCGGCGCGCGTACGATTGTAGTTGTTCGGCGCGGACCAGTACCGCCACCACATGCCGTTGGTCATCACCGCGCCGCCGGGCGGGCGGCCGTCGGTGTACCGCGCGCGCACCCAGCCCTCCGCGGCGCTGTCGCGGCCGTCGATGCGCTCGACCGACCAGATCGACATCAACAGCTCGGTGCTCATCGTCCAGTCGGCTTCCACCGCTTCGGACCACGGCAGGTCCTCCGCGGCCACCGCGGCGAGGAAGACCGGCACCTCGTCGCCGACGTCCCGCACGAGGAGCGGCTCGACCGCGGCGTCCATGCCGTAGTCCACCGCGCCCACGTTGAACTCGTCGACGCGGGTGAGCCAGGACTCGGCGACGAGGTCGGCGAACCGTCGTTCGAAGGCGTCGCTCTGGAGCATGATGTCCGACACCGTCCACACCGCGTCCGGCGTGGTGGTCACCAGGTCGAGCTCGGCCTCGGTCGGCAGGGTGCCCCGGAGGTCCAACGACAACCGGCGCAGGAGCGCCGGCCCCTCGAGCGACGTCGTGTCCGCGGCCACCGGCGCTTCGGTCGCGGTGGTGCAGGCCAACAGGGCGAAGAGGGGGGACACGGCCGGAGTCTACGCCACGCTCGGTGCCGCGGCGGACCCAAACGCAAAGCTCTCGTCAGGATAAGCGCCGAACATGGTTCGACCCGCGGCGCTGTTCGGGCTCTACGTCGTGCTCGCGGTCGGGCTCCTCCTCCCGTGGCGGGGGCTCCTGGGCCACCCCGAGATCGACGTGTGGAACCACGTGTGGGGCTACTGGTGGGTGGCCGACGCGCTCGCGTCCGGGTCGTTGCCGTGGCGCACCGAGCTGATGGGCGCGCCTTCGGGGGGCGTCTTGTGGTACGTCGACCTGGTCGGCGCCGTGGTGCAGTTGCCGGTCACGTGGGCGCTCGGGCCAGCGGCCGCCTACAACGTGGCGATGGTGGGTCGGGTGGCGCTCGCGGGGCTCGCGGGCCACCTCCTCGCCGAAGCGCTGTCGCGACCCGGGGCCCACGGCGCCGTCGGGGGCGTGGGTTTTGCGAGCGCGCCGATGCTGCTGAGCGAAGTGCACAACGGCATCTCCGAGGTGGTGGCCGTGCACTGGGTCGGGTTCACGCTCCTGGCCGCGGCGCGTGCGGTCGCGCCGGGGGGCCGCCGGCGCGACTGGCTCGCGGTCGGCGTGCTGGGCGGGGTGTCGGTGCTGGCGAACTTCTACTATGGGCTCACGTCTGGACTGCTGGTGGGGCTCGCCGTCCTGTTGCACGCGCGGCGCGTCGACGGGCGGTGGCTCGACTGGCGGGGGCCCGCCGCCGCGGTGGCGGTGGCGGT
>SXOM01000292.1 GCA_005776735.1 Pseudomonadota bacterium | reverse complement strand
CGGCAAGGTGTACCCGATGTAGCCGTCGCCGTGGAGGGTCGCGTCGCACAACCCGTGGGACTCCGCCGCGAAGCGGCCGTAGGTGTCCTCGGCGGGGGGGCAGCCGAACTGGATCGTGACGTCGCCGGTGTTCTCGATCACAGCGTTGTGCACGTAGGTCACGCCCACCGCGAAGCGGTCGTTGGGGTGCACGAGCACCCCCGCCGCGAAGCTGAAGGTGTCGGCGGTGAGCTCGCCTTTGCCGCCGAGCCCACCCGACTCGCCGCCGAAGTCCAACGTGGCCATGTAGTCGGGGTCCTCTGCGTTCTCGGGGTAGGTCAGGTCCTCCTCGGAGATGAGGCCCCCACCCGTCTCCAGGATGGCCGCCCGCAGGTCGGGCATCGTGTCCTGGTCGACCTCGGCGGCCCACATGCTGTGCACCAGCGCCCCGGTGACCCCGATGCTGATGATGTCCTGCACGTCGTAGGCGACGCCGAGCCCCGCCCACATCGCCTTGCTGTCGCCGTCGCGCATGTGGTAGTGCCCCGACCCCGGCGGCTCCACCTCGATGCCGCCGCGGATGAACGGGAGCGCGAAGACCCCGCCGATCGCCAACTTCCCGGGCCCGACCTTCCCGAGCGTGCTCGCAAAACCGAAGTACGGGGGGAAGCCCGCGAGCTGGTAGGTGTCGCTCCCGCCGTTGGGGTCGGCACGTTCGAAGGTGATCTCCGCCGCCTCGTACGCCGCCTCGAAGTCGATGCGCGTGCCGGTGCCGACCGCGAATCCCGCCGGGTTCCACCACCCCGCGGTGCCGTCGGTGGAGGTCGGGGAGCCCCACGGCCCGCCGATCTCGAGGTTGTCCAGGGAGGCCGCGGCCGCGAACGAAGCGAGGAGGAGCATCCCGCCGAGCTACCACAGATCCGCGGCCTTTTCCACGGCCCCCGTCAGGTTAGCGCTGCGCATGGCCCGCCCTCCCCGTGAGTCGTTCGAGCTCGTCGTCAGCTTCCCGGTGCCGCCCGCGCACCTCTACGCGATGTGGTTGCACCCGGTGTGGCACGGCCACTTCACCGGCGGCGCCGAGGCGATCGTGACCGACCTCGTCGGCGAGCTCTACTCGTGTTGGGACGGGTACATCGAGGGCAAGAACCTCACCCTCGAGGCCGACCGCCGCATCGTCCAGAGCTGGCGCACCGAGGACTTCGCGGCCGCCGACCCCGACAGCATCCTCGAGCTGTTGCTCGAGCCCGAGGGCGCCGGCACCCGCCTGACGCTCCGCCACACCGAGCTCCCGCCCGGCACCGCCGCGACCTACCGCCAGGGCTGGGAGGACCACTACTTCGTCCACATGCGGCCGGTCCTGGCCGAGCTGGGCGGCGCGCCGCGACCGGCCTGACGGCGGCGCTCCCCGCCGCGCGCCGCGTGCGCCGGTGCGAACGTGCGCCGCTCAGCGCCAGGCCACCCAGTCTGCGGGCATCCAGCCGCGGCCCGCGAAGACCAGGTTCCGGTCGATCTTGGAGCCGCTCGAACCGAAGCTCTCGCTGTTGTAGCCGACCCCGTCGGTGCTCGACTGCGTGGACCAGTACTCGATTCCGGTGATCTCCCCGTCGCCGTCGGTGAGCCAGTCGATGAAGACCACGTTGTGCCCGCTCCCCGAGTGGCGCCAGAACTGGACGAAGTCGCCCGGGCGCAGCTTGCTCGCGTCGGTGATCTCTTCGCCCACGCCGTAGTGGTCCATGGCCACGCTCGGCCCGGCGCCGTCGAGGTCGCGGACGTACCAGTCCACCCGGAACGTGTCGAGGTCGGCGACCTCCATGCCGTTGATGGTGCCGTCGCCGCCGGTCGACCGGTCGACGTCGTCCCAGGCGCGCATGTACACCTCCCAGGTGAGGCCCACACAGTAGCAGCGGCCCTCGGCGTCGCCCTCGGCGACCAGCACGTCGCGGTACCAGATGTCGCGGGTCGTGCCGTTCCAGTCGCTCCCCGAGGGCCAGTAGTACCCGTTGGTTCCGTCGGTCGGGTACGTCTCGAGGTAGCGCATGACCACCGCGTTGAAGTCGGAGACCTCGGGGTTCTCCTCGGGCTCCACCGTGATGGACAACGTGTCGGACGCGGCGCCGTCGGCGGTGGTGGCGGTGACCGTGCGGGCGTAGCCGGTGCCGCTGAACGCGTAGGTGAGCTGGCCCTCGCCGTCGGCGACGTCGACGGTGCCGATGGGCCACCCGTCGGCCGCGAGCTCGACCACGTCGGCGCCGGCCGCGCTCACGGTGAAGGTGACCGGGTTGGCCACGTGCGCGCCGTCGGAGGGCGACGTGAGCGTGACCCACACCGAATCGTCCGACACGCGCACCGTCAGCTCGTCGGCGCTGAGCTCCGCGCCCTTGGCCCCGAGGCCCACGAGGCGCAGCGTGGTCTTGCCTTCGGGCAACGTCGCGACGAGCACGCCCTCGTCGGCGTCGACGCGCGTGACCGACGCGCCCTCGACGTGCAGCTCGACGGTGGCGACGTCCTTGCCGGCGTGGAAGCGGATCGGGAAGGTGGGCGGCACCGTCTCCCCGTTGGCCGGCGAGTCGACGCGCACGGCCTCGGCCCCCCCGAAGTTGTCCACCGGCGGATCCCCCGCGGCGGGGGTGTCCCCGGAGTCGACCGGCGCGGTGGCGCACGCCCAGAGCAGGAGCAGCATGGCCAAGGGCTAACCACCCCGCGCTTCGCGTCACCCCCACGATCGCGGCGCGATGGCCGCCGGACCCCGCTCGTGTCGGGCCGGTCGCGGGCCGTCGCCCCAAAATGCGGAACGACGACGCCGTGGGGGCTCAGCTTTCCCGAAGCCCTTGCCGATCCCCGGGGACAGGAGATTGGCACCATGGACGCTCGGCCCGACGTCGGGAGCCTCTGGCTCACCCGCCCCAACGACATTGCCACCCACCTGGCGTGCGCCGCCGCCGAAAAGCGGCCCGTGACGCTGACCGGAGCGGGAATGGCGGCGCATGGTCAGTTCGCGGCCCCGGATCGCACCGGTCCGCTGTTCCTGCCCGACCCGCGGGCGGGGCTGCCGATGCCGCGGGTGGGGGCGACGGTGAAGGCCGAGTACTTCGCCCGCTCCGACGCGTTCTCCTTCTACTCGCGGCTCATCTCGGTCGATCCGACCGGGCGGTGGGTGCTGCAGTCGCCGTTGGCCGTGGAACGCTGCGACCGCCGCCTGACCACGCGCCACGTCGTCGTGGGTGTCTCCGGCTTCTGCGTGCGCCTGACCGCCGTGCCCGGCCAGCCGCTCCTCGGGTTGTACGACATCTCCGACATGGGCGCCGCGTTCGTCGCCGACCCGCGCCGGCACACGTTCCACCAGGAGGAGCAGGTGCCCTCGGTGCTGAACCTCCCGGGCGAGACGCCGATCGAGGTGACCCTCGAGGTCCGCCACGCGCGCGACTTCCCGCGCCAACAGAACCTGCGCATCTACGGGACGCGCTTCATGGACATCCGCGGCGACGGACGCGAGGTGCTCAACGAGTTCCTCGCGCACTGGCGGCGGTCGGGCGTCGGCGGCTAGCGGCCGCTCGGCCGGCCGGGCGGGATACGTCCGCGGCCATGTACGTCGAAGTGCTCGAAGTCGTCGGGCTCGCGGGGCTCCCCGAGGGCCCCCGCACGTTCTCGCAGGTGGAGCGGGTGGTGGGGCCCTGGCACACGCTGCGCCCCCTGCGCGACGCGTTGCGGCTCGCCCTCGCGTTGGTCGACGCCGAGTCCCTCCGCGCGCTGCTGGCCGACTGGGGGGCCCGCGACGTCGACGTCACCGGCGACCCGCTGGTCGAAGGCGCCACGTGGGCCGCCGGCGCGTCGGTGCGCGCCGCGTTCTCGTCCGCCACCGAGCCGCACATCCGGGTGCGCGCGACGTTCCACCTCGACCCGCCGCAGTTCGCCGAGCTGCGCCACCACGCGCTCCGCGACGTGCGCCTGGTCGACTCGCTGGGCGGCGGGCCCACGCTCGAGCTCCACGCCGGCCTGCGCCTGGGCGCCGATGGCCGCTCCCTGGCCGCCCCGGCAACAGCGTGTAATAGAGGCGATG
>SXOM01000291.1 GCA_005776735.1 Pseudomonadota bacterium | reverse complement strand
CGTTCGTGGGCGCGGGGGAGAGCATCGACGGGCTGGAGTTCTCGCTCCACGACGTCGGCGGTGAGCTGAGGCTCACGGTCGAGACCGCCGGCGAGGAGTGTCGGGGGGACAACAACGAGCTGGTCCTCCCGTCGAGGCTGTGACCGCGCCGCGCGGCGGTGCGCGCGGTGGCTGCCCGGCGCCGTCCCGCCCCGGCCGCCTTCGGGACGGGCCTGAGGCGCCGGCCCAAGGGGTCCGCTACTCCAAGGACTCGGCGAGCTCGACCTGCCACGCCTCCATCAGCACGCGGATGTCGTCGCGGAGCGGCTCCCGCTGGAGCGCCTCCTTGAGCGCCATCAGCGCGCGGGGGAGCTGGTCGCGGTCGCGGTAGGCGCTGCCGAGCTCGACCAGCTCGTCGGCGGTCGACACCGCGAACGTGGGCACCCCCTGGGCGGCGCGGAGCATCAGGAAGTTGCCGGTGGAGGTCTCGCGGTGCAGGTTCTTCGGCGCGGAGAACTCGACCAGCATGTTGTCGTCGGTGTTGAGCGGCACCGGGACGGAGGGGCCGTACTCGACCAGGTCGGGGCGCAGGTCGTCGACGATGCGCTCCCGGTGGGTCTCGCTGAAGCTCAGCATCTGGTCGCGGTCGAACAACCACGTGCCGAGGAGCAGCCACTCGTCCTTGAGCTCGATGCGGTCGAGGTCGGCGGTGAGCGCCGGGTGCTTGGTGCGCAGCGCGCGAGCCGTGGCCACGGTGAGGTCGAGCGGGCGGTCGCTGCCGATCATGACGAGGTCGGCGTCCTCGATGGTGGCGAAGGTGTGGGCGTAAGGAAAGACCGTCGCGAAGGTGCGCATGACCGACTTCATGTCGCGCCCGTCCATCCCGTACATCTGCACCCACTGGGCCCAGACCCCGCCCGGCGCGAGGCGCGACTTGCCCATCTCGAAGAACTCGAGCGTGAACAGGTTGCTCACGCCGGTGAGCCAGGGGTTGCTCGGCTCGCACACGATGATGTCGTAGGTGCCCGGCGGGGTGAGGAGGAGCTGGTTCCGGCCGTCGTTGGCGATGGGGTGGACGCGTGGGTCGTCGAGCGCGTCGTGGTTCACATGCCGGAAATATTCGGTTGCACGGTGGATCTTCGGCTCGAGCTCGACCACGTCGATCGACTTGACCTCGGGGTGCAGCGTCGCCGCCCCCAGCGTGATGCCGCTGGCCAGCCCGATGACCATGACGTTCTCGGCGTCGTCGCCGGTGAACAAGAACGGGAGGTGGGACACGAGCAGCTGCGTCGGCATGTCGGTGGTGCTCGACGCGTCGATCTTCCCGTTGTTGGCGAGCCAGACGTTCCCGGTCTTGTAGTTGCGGGCCACCGTAACCACGGTGGACAGGCCCTCGGCGTAGTAGAGCAGCTCGTACCGGTCGATCATCTGGCGCTGGATGTCGGCCTGGGTGGCGTCCTCGTCCAGGTTGTCGACGTACTTGTAGATGCCCGTGGTCATCAGCATCGGGTTCCAGCTCGGCGCGGCCAGCGGCAGGGCCAGCCCGAGCAGGGCGGCGCCGAACGCGAGGGGGGCGGTCCGACGGGCCGCCTCGCCGCGCTCTCCGAAGGTGGCGAGCACCGCGGCGAGCACGTTCACACCGATGCAGAAGAGCACCGTACCGCGGACGTGCAGCCACGGGAGCAACACGAACCCGGCCAGGAAGGCCCCGCAGAGGGAGCCGGCGGTGTTGGCGGAGTAGACGCGGCCCACGGCGCGACCGAGGTCGCCCGCGGCGGCGGCGCGGACCAGGAGCGGGAAGGTGGCACCCATGAAGAACGCCGGGGGGGCCATGACCGTCATCGCGAAGAGGCACTTCGCCGGCCACAATAGTGTTCCGACGAGCACGCTTGCCTGGTGGGGGTCGATGGCCCTCGCGATGGGCGGGAGCTCGTAGTAGAGCTTCACGAAGGCCAACGGCAACCACTGCCATCCCCAGCTCGCCACCCAGGTCAACAGCGCGACGGCGAGTTGGGCGGTCACGATGCCGGTCACCAGGCGGCCGCGAGAGGCGAGGCGGTCCGCGAGCGGGCCTCCGGCCTCGCCGCCGAGCGCGATCCCGACGAGGAAGGCGAGCAACATCACGGTGAACGCGTAGGTGCTGGCGCCGAGCACCAGCCCCATGAGCCGGAACCACGCCACCTCGAGTCCGAGCGACGAGAACCCGGCCAGCGCCGCGAGGACAAGCCACAGGCGGTCGTCGGCGCGCGACTCGGACCGCGCCGGGGGGGGCGGAGGGGCCAGCGCCGGCCGCGTGGCGTCGACCGCGAACGCCGCGGCCGCGAGCACGAAGTTGACGCCGGCGGCCAGCCACGTGGTCGTGTGCACCCCGAGCTCTGGAAGGAGCCAGAAGCCGGCGTAGGCCGTGCCGAAGACCGCTCCTGCGGTGTTGATGGCGTACAGGCGGCCCGTCGTGGCCCCCGCTCCCTGGAACAGCGGCAGGCGCACCAGCAGCGGCAAGGTGGCGCCCATGCACGCGGTGGGCACGAGCAGGAGCACGCCGAGGACCACGAACTGGAACGCGCCGAAGCTGACCACGCCGGGGGAGAACGTGGTCCAGAAGCCGAGGTAGAGCGGCTCGACCGCGGCGAGGAGCGTCGGGAAGACCAGCGCGAACACGCCGATCGCGAGCTCGAGCGCGGCGTAGGCCCGCAGCGGCCGCCGCACCCGCGGCGCGAAGTGGGCGCCCAGCGCGCCGCCCAGCGCGAGCCCCGTCATGAACGCCGCGAGCACCGTCGCGATGGCGAACTGGCTGGTGCCGAAGATGTGGTGGAGCTCGCGGCTCCAGATGGACTCGTAGACCAGCCCGGCGGCGCCGGACAGAAAGAAGAGCAGGCCGAGCGCGAGCACGCGGTTCCCGGGGGGAAGCGCGACCTAACGGCGCCGGCGCCGCAGCGCCTGCGTGCCGGCCAACAGCACCGCGAGCACCGGCGCGGCCGCCGCCGCGTCGGCCGCGGCACACCCACACGAGGAGCCGCCGGTTCCGCCGCCGCTGCCGGACTCGGCCACCACGCGGACCCGGTCCGCGGCCGAGGCCGTGGTGCCATCGCTCACGACCAGGGTGGCCTCGAAGACCCCGGCCACGTCGGCGCTGAAGCTCGGGCGGGCGGCGGTCGTGGACGACAAGCTCGCGGCCGAGCCGGCGGGGCGCGTGGTGAGGCTCCACGTGTACTGGAGTGGGTCGTGGTCGGCGTCGGTGGAGCCGGTGCCGTCGAGGCTGACGGACGCACCGACCGACACCGCCTGGTCGGGCCCGGCGTCGGCGATGGGGGCGCCGTTGTCCTCGCTGACGGTGATGGTGACGACGTCGGCGTCGCTTTCGAGCACCCCGTCGTCGACGACGAGGGACACTTGCCACGCCCCTTCGCGGTCCGGCACGAGCTGCGCGAGCTCCTCGTCGGAGCTCGCGAGCTTCACGTTGCTGCCCGACGGGGCGGCGTCGAGGTGCCAGGTGTAGTTGAGCGCGTCGCCGTCGGGATCGTAGCTGCCCGCGCCGTCGAGGTTGACGACCACGCCCACGAAGCCGACCTGGTTGCCGCCGGCGTCGGCGTACGGCGCGTTGTTGCCGTCGGCCGCGGTGTCGAGCACGTCGCCGGTGTCGAGGTCGGGGTCGTTCCCGACGAAGCCGGGCCCCTGGCCGCCGGGAACACTCTGGAGGCCGATACAGCCGAGGAGGAGGATCACGACTCAACGATAGCGGAGGGCGCCGAGGTCGGCCAGCAGCTCTCGCAATTCGGCAGGGTCGGTCACGAGGTGGTCGGCACCGGCGGGGTCGCCGATGCCCCAGGTGACGCCGATCGAGCGGATCCCTGCTGCGCGGGCGGCGCCGACATCGGCGGGCCCGTCGCCCACGAGCACCCCCCCCTCGCACTCGAGCGCCGCGAGCGCGGCGCGCACCGGCCCGGGGTGCGGCTTGCGGTGGGGCAGCGTGTCCCCGCCGACGAGGACCCCGAAGGTCTCGAGGATGCCCAGGGCGCCCAGCAGCCCGCGCGACACCGCCTCGGGCTTGTTGGTGACCACGCCCTGCGGTGCGCCGACCTCGGCGAGGAGCGCCGCGATGCCGGGGTACAACGTTGCGGTGCGGCAAGGGCGGGCGCGGTACGCCGCCATGAAGCGGGCCACGTGCGCCGCGGTCGGCTCCCCCCCGGCGGCGCGCACCACGCGGTCGACCAGGCTGCGCGCCCCGTCCCCGATGAAGCCCCGCACCTGCGCGCGCGGGAGCGGCGCGAACCCGGCGGCGGTGAGCATGTCGTTGGCGGTGTCGGCGATGTCGGCGACGGTGTCGGCCAGCGTGCCGTCGAGGTCCCAGAGGACGGCGGCGGTCACGCGGGGTCTTCGCCGGACGAAGCGGCGGTGAGCGGCTGCGGCTCGAAGTGCGGGAGGTCGCCCTCGGCCTCGGGCAGCGGCGCCGCCAGGGGCGCGGCGGCGGCGGCGGCGGCGGTGGGACCCTGCTCGCGGGGCAGGAGCACGGCCACGCCGAGCGCCGGCCAGTTCACGTAGTCGCGGAGGTGGGTCATGTACCAGGAGAGGCGATCGTCACGGACCACCCGCTTTCCCATCTTCGTGGCGTGCCGCATCAGCGGCTCGGTGCGTCCCGGCACCACCAACGAGACGTGCGTGGTGATGATGGGCGACCACGGCCGCTCCACCCGCAGGGTCACGACCAGCGCCCCGGTCGGAATGCGCGGTGCGGCCTCGGCGGCCTCGGCGAGATCGAGGTACCGGACCCGCCAGGTGCCGACGGGGAGCTCGGGATCGGAGAGCAGGAACTTCCGACGAGAGCGCCACCCCTGCCAGATCGCGGGGGTGACCTCCTTGGTGAGCGTGCGCGCGCGCCCGACGCGGTCGGTGATGTCGACCAGCAGGCCCGCCGCGATGGCGCGCGGAATCCACTGCGCTTCCATGAAGTGGTTGCGCTTCCCGTACGCGGGAGCGCCGGCGTAGCGCAGCGCGTCGCGGATCGCCGGGGCGCCGAGCGGATCGGAGGCCAAGACCAGGCCCAGGGCCTCCTCCACAAAGCTCATGCAGTCGAACGTGTCGTAGCGCGCCGGCACGTCGAGATCGGGACCCTGGCCCTCGCCGACGGGGTCGAGCGTGTAGGGCCGCCCGAGGAACGCGCGCGTGGCGGCGTCGACCCGCTCACCGAGGGGGCGGTCGGCCGCGGCGCGGACCGCCTCGACCACCGCCGGCGGCACCGTCCACTCGGGCCACGGCGGCGCGGGCGCGGGCTCTGGAGCTTGTGCGCCCGCCAGAGTGACGGCCAAAAGCCAGGACACGGCCCGGCTACATCCCGAGACGTTGCTGGTAGCCGGCCACCGACTCGAGCAGGTGCTCGAGCGCGGCGTCGTCGAGCGATTCGTTGCCGAGCGACAGCGCACGGTCGATGAGGTCCTGCAGGCCGCGGTTGAGCAGGCGGCGGTGTTCGCTCGCCGGGCGCTTGCGCAGGTTCTTGAGCACCTGCTCGATCGGCAGCGCCCCGTTGGCGGCCAGCTCGACGCCCTTGAAGAGCGACGCGAACGCGCCCGGCGTGCCCTCGATCATCAACTGGGCGCGCGGCTGACCCGACCCGCCGCCCTCGCCCGCGTCGAGCGCGGCGACCAGGCGCACCAGCACCTCGCTCACCACCTCGAGCTTGCGGTGCGCTTCTTCGTCGGTGAGCTTGGGGCCCGCGAAGTTGAGGGAGACCGCCGCCGCGAGCTCGCTCCGGCTGGCGTTCTCCGCGTCCTCCATCTCGATGGTCAGGCTCTCGGTCGGGGCGGGCGGCGGCGGAGGCTTCGCGGGCCGGACCGGGGCGACCTCGACGATCTCGACCCGGTCGAGGTGCTCGAGCGCAGTGGAGAACTCGCCGCCGGTGCGCGCCTGGTCGTAGTCCTGGAACGCGGCCATCTCGTCGTCGAATTCTTCGGTCGGGTGCTCGTCTTCGAACGCGTAGAAGTCGCGCGCGGCCGGGGCCGCCGCCGGAAGCGGCGCGGCGGGCGGTAGCTGAGCGCG
>SXOM01000290.1 GCA_005776735.1 Pseudomonadota bacterium | reverse complement strand
GGCGAGCGCGCGGGCGGCGGTCCGCGCGGCGCCGTCCGCGATTCGCAGCCTCGCCGCGCTGGGCCGGCGTCCCGGGGCGCGCGGCGGTCTAGGCCCGCTTCGGGACGGTCGCGGCGCGCACCCCACAACTACCCAGCTTGCTCGGTTCATACTCGGTTCATACACCCCCCTGTGCGGCCGGGGTTGGCGGGGGCATGTTTGGGGTGTCGGATGGACCGACGCCCTGGAGACACCAACATGATCAGCCTCGCTCTCATCGCCTTCGCCTCCGCCGCCGAAACCGTCGAGACCCCCGTCGAGACGCCCGTCGAGACCCCTGTCGAGACCCCCGTCGCCGAGGCCGCCGCCGAGACGCCCGCCACCGACGCCCCGGCCGAAACCGGGAACGACACCGGCACGTTCTCCGACAAGTACAAGACCGGCGAGACCGGCCGCAAGGGCCCCGTGCGCCACGGCGTGCGCATCGGCTACGTCTACGCCGAAGGTGCGCAGCGCGCCGGCCTCAGCAGCAACCACCTCTTCGGCCTCGGCTACGAAGGCGAGTTCCGCCTGCTCGGCAACGACAAGGTCGACTTCCTGCTCGTCCCCAACGTGATGATCCTCGGCATGAACCAGGGTGTCATCATCCCCTCGGGCAACCTGCTCCTGGGCGCCGCGTTCGCGGACATCGTCGAGGTCGGCGCGGGCATGAACGTGACCCTCGGCACCTCGCAGCCGCTCCACATGGTCATGGCGGTCGCGGTGACCCCGCGCATGGGCGACCTGCAGCTCCCGGTCGCCGTCAGCTACATCCCGGACGAAAGCGGCAACTTCCGCGTGGGCCTGACCGCCGGCGTGAACTGGGGCGTCAAGTAGACTCGTCGACCACCCGGTCGCCCGGCATCAACAGCAGCTCGAAGTTGCCCTTCCCGTCGGCGCGTACGAGGTTGTCGCGAACGCCCCCCTCCCGGAGGCGTTCGCGCAGCCGGCGCAGCGCCCGGTCCCAGCTCATCCGCAGCGTGCCGCCCCCCCGGCGGCCCCACAACCCCACCGCCACCTGCTCCCACGGGAGCGGCTCCCCCGCCAGGGCGAGCTCGGTGAGGAGCTCGGCCGGGAGGCCGTCGATCGGGAGCGGCGGCCTCCCCGCCATCTGCACCGACGCCGACGTGGTGCGCACCACCAACGTCAACGCCCGCACCCGCGACTCGGTGCGCGCGACCCCCGCTTCGTCGACCGGCAACTCCACGACCGAGAACGCCTGGCCCGCGACCGTGAACGTACGCCCCAGGCGCAAGGCTTCGGGGCCGGCGCCGAGGTCGACCGTCCACCCCTCGGCGGTGCTCCACACCCGACCCACCGCGGGCTCCGCAAAACCCGGCACCAGGTCGAGCTCGGGCCCCACCAGGGAGTAGACGGCAGCGCACAATTCGCGCACCTGGCCGGGCATGGACAACGCGAGCACCCGCTCCGGCAGCTCCACCCGCGTGACCTCGAGCTCGACCGCCCCGGCGAGCCGACAGCGTAGGCCTGCAGCGAGCAGGACCTCGTCCTCGGACACCCCGTCGACCTCGAGCCCGCCCCGCAGCGCGAGCAGGTACAGCTCGCGGCCGCGCAGCGAGACGAGCGCCGCCACCTCGGGGACCCGCGGGTCGGCGACCCGCAGGCTCGCGGACTGCAACCGGCCGACCAGCCCCCCGGGAGGCACCGCCACCGGCGGCCCCCCGGCGAGCGCGAGCCACACCTGCGGACGTGCTACCATCGCGTTGTTGGAACCCTCGCCCCCCGTATCGCTCCCGGGGACCCGGAGCACCGGCGAGCTGAGGTCTGGCGGCAGCGCTTCGGTCGAAGCGCGCGAAGACCGCGAGGGGCGGCGCTACGCGGTGAAGCACGCCCACGCCGAGGAGCACGCGGTGCGCGCGCTGGCCCGCGAACGCGACGCCCACGCGCAGATCGCCGCCCGAGACCCGCAGGCGCACACCTGGGTCGCGACCGTGGTCGCCGACGGTGCCGACGACGCCGGCCGCCCGTGGCTCGCGCTCCCGTGGTTCGAACATTCGTTGCGGACGTGGTTGGACACCCAGCCCCCGCCCGGCGAACGAGTGGCGGTCCTGGTCCGCGCCCTGGCGTGCGTCGAAGCCCTGCACCGCACCGGCGACGGCGGCGCGCGGGTGCACCGCGACCTGAAGCCCGACAACTTCCTGGTCGCCGAGCGGCCGCTCCGCGTTGTGCTCGCCGACCTCGGCGCCACCCGCGAAGACGGCGTCGGCGCCTACACCACCGTCGCCTACACGCCCCGCTACGCCCCCGCCGAGCAGCCGCTGGCGACCGACGCCGAGCTCGGCAGCGCGTTGGACGTCCACGCGCTCGGCGTCCTCGTGTACTTCGCGTTCGCCGGCGTGGAGCCCGACGCCAAGGCGCCGACCCACGCCTACCGCGCGCCGGGCCTCCGGTTGTTGGACCTGTCCGGCCCACGGGCGCTCTCGCCCGACGAGCGTCGCGAGCGCGACACCCTCCGCCGCGCGCCGCTGGCCGAGCTGCTCGATCTCGGCGAGCTGTGCGCGCTCACCGCCCGCGACGAAGCGCGCTTGCGCAACGGAGTGCTCGACACCGTCGCCCCGGCGCTCGCCGAGCGGGACGCCCTGCCGCTCGCCGACGCGGTGGTGGCGGCGGTGGTGCGGGCGGTGTCCCCGGAGCCCGCCGAGCGGGGCGCGGTCGGCGCCCTGGCGGCCCCGCTGCACGCCCTCTCGGGGGCGCTCGGCGCGGCGGGGTTCGGCGCCACGGTGAGCCTCCCCGAACGCCCCGAGCCGCCCGCGACCGGGAAGTTCGTCGCGCCGGCCTCGGTCCGCGACGACGACCCGATGCAGCGCGATCCGCTCGCTGCCGTGCTGATCGGCGTCCTGGCGTTGTGCCTCCTGGGCCTCGGCGTGGCGGTCCTCGTGGGCGGTCGGGGATGAACGGTCGGGGGTCCGCCCCGCGACCGTCCCGAAGGCGGCGGATTCCGCCGGGCGGCCCGCGTCCTCCGGCACGTTCGGGTGGGGCCGGATAGAAGCGCCGCCTCCCGAGGCACACCGTGACGAGCACCATCATCTGGACCGAGATCGACGAGGCCCCCGCCCTCGCCACCTACTCCCTGCTCCCCATCGTGCAGGGGTTCACCAAGGGCACCGGGGTCGACGTGCAGACGCGCGACATCTCGTTGTCGGGGCGCATCCTGGCCGCGTTCGGCCTGTTGCCCGACCACCTGGCCGCGCTCGGCGCGTTGTGCCTCACCCCCGAGGCCAACATCATCAAACTGCCGAACATCTCGGCGTCGGTGGTGCAGCTCAAGGAAGCGATCAAGGAGCTCCAGGCCCACGGCCACGCCGTTCCCGACTACCCGGAAGCGCCGACCACCGACGACGAGCGCGCCGCGGCCGCGCGCTACGCCAAGGTGCTCGGCAGCGCGGTC